>CAMLNG010000156.1 GCA_946481195.1 uncultured Chromatiaceae bacterium | reverse complement strand
TGAATAAAGGCGAAGGCGACGACCCGGCGCCACACCGCGCTATTGAGGGCCTGGAGCATTTTGATAAATGCGTCGACATCGACCAGAGCCCGATTGGCCGCACGCCGCGTTCAAATCCGGCTACTTACACCGGCATTTTCACCGCAGTACGGGATTTATTCGCCGGCACCCAGGAAGCGCGCTCGCGCGGTTATCAGGTCGGCCGCTTCAGCTTTAACGTCAAAGGCGGGCGCTGCGAAGCCTGTCAGGGCGACGGCGTACTCAAAGTCGAAATGCATTTCCTGCCGGACGTGTATGTGCCTTGTGATGTCTGTAAAGGCAAACGCTACAACCGCGAAACACTGGAAGTGAAATACAAAGGTAAAAACATTCACGAAGTGCTGGAAATGACCGTGGAAGATGCGCGTGAATTTTTCGACAGCATTCCGGCGATCTCACGCAAATTACAAACGCTGATGGATGTGGGCCTGACCTATATCACGCTCGGCCAGTCGGCAACAACATTGTCGGGCGGCGAAGCGCAGCGGGTGAAACTGGCGCGGGAACTGAGTAAACGCGACACCGGCAAAACCCTGTATATCCTGGACGAGCCAACCACAGGCCTGCATTTCTACGACATTCAGCAACTGCTGAACGTACTGCACAAACTGCGCGACGCCGGCAATACAGTAGTGGTGATTGAACACAATTTAGACGTGGTTAAAACCGCCGACTGGATTGTCGATTTAGGCCCGGAAGGCGGCAGCGGCGGCGGCGAGATCCTGATCGCCGGCACGCCCGAACAAGTAGCCGCTTGTGAGAAATCTTACACCGGGCAGTATTTAAAGCCGTTGCTGGCGAGGGGTTAAGTCGAATAGCGCAGGGACTTCAGACGCATAACCAGTCATCAGCTCAAAGGTAAATGAGCTGGTGTCTGTTCTGCCACTTGATCGATTATTACTACAAAACCCACCTAACCGGCAGCTGCAGGTTCCTCTGCTGCTAAACGCACTATTACGCACTCAGCACAAGTAATGCAACAATTTATTTGCAAATGACAGCGCTGGACAATAGTATGTTTTTTCAGCAAAACCCGAGAATGCAGGGACCGCAGATGCGACAGTCACAAATAGCAGGATTTCTTTTCATTGTCGTCACACAACTCATCGGTTGTGGTGGTGGCGAAACCACCCAAACCAGCAATGATGTTGGTCCACCGGTCACCACCGAACTGCAATTTCTGGTGAGTTTCAGTCAGTCGCCACTGCCGGCAGACAGCGTGACCACACTGGTTCTGACCCCAGTTGACGCCCGTGGCCAACTCTGGCCGGCGCCTGTACCTGCTCCACGCATCAGTTCGCAATGCGCCGGGCAAAATCTGGCTACACTGGGTGGTTCGCCGATAGCCGACGGCCCGCAGTGGCTACAGAGCTATTCGGCAAATGGTTGTCAGGGTAATGATCGCTTGACGCTGTTCTACACAGATCAGGGCCGGCAAGTACAACAACAAGTCACGCTGCCACTGCTGCCGCCGCAACTGAGTAAACTGGCGCAGCTCGGTAAAATATTGTTTTTCAGTGCAGATCTTGCTGCAAACGCTCAGACTTGTGCCGACTGCCATCATCCGGCTTTTGGTTATAGCCCTGCGGAATCAGCGCCGACGCAGCAAGGGGGCATAAACCGTGCTGTGGCTGGATTTCGTCGCAGTCCTGCCCTGGGTTATCAGGGCTTCACCCCGGCCTTTTCCTGGTCAGCGCTGGCGCTGCCGCTTGCCAGCAGTTCAGCACGCGGAACCCCTGTTGGTGGTCAATTCGCCGATGGCAGAGCCGCAGATCTGACCGCACAGGTTGCCGGACCTTTGTTTTCAAAGCACGAAATGGCCAACGCCGACGCCGCACAATTGATGCAGCGTATTCTGCAGCAACCCATCGGCTCGGCGTTTCTGCAACAATTTCCCACGCCCACAGATGCGACTGTGCTGGTACAACAAGTCAGTCAGGCCATCGCTGCGTTTGAACAACAAGACACTTCATTCCGGTTATTTAACAGTAAATTTGATGCGGTCGGGCAAGGACAAGCACAATTCAGCGCTGCGGAAAGCCGTGGTTACGCCATCTTCCGCGATCCACAACGTGGTAACTGCGTGGCCTGCCACAGCTCAACCCTCACCCAGTCCGGCCAGCCGGAGCTTTTCACCAACCATAGTTATGTCCGCCATGCGGTACCCCGCAACTGGCAAATCCCCTACAACGAGGACACCAAAACTGACAGCGCTTTAGCCACTGCGGGTCAGAGCGGCTGGGCCTATCAGGGCGACAATGCAGAGCACCGCTTTTATGATCTGGGTATCTGTGGCCCGATGCGCAACACGGCTGCGATTGCCGAACATTGCGGCGCCTTCCGGGTACCGGGTCTGCGCAATGTGGCCATCCGCCAGGCTTATTTTCACAATGGGGTGTACCGGCAACTGAGTCAGGTTCTGGATTTTTACCGCTGGCGCGATGTGCAACCGGCACGAATTTACCGGACCGCCACAAATCAACCCGATGTGCCGTACCATGATTTGCCGGCACTCTGGCGGCAACCGCTTCAGCACGCGCCATTCAGCCCGCAAGCCAATGGCAGTGACAGGCTGAGCGATAACGACATTGCTGATTTGATTCAATTTCTCTGTACTCTCACCGATGGCTTTGATCCGTCAAACCCCCGTGGTTATCGCCTGCCGGCCCAGTGTCGCTGAGGCGTTAAAATACCGGTCCGGCCCGTTTCACCACGCTAAAGCACAGATCCGTTGCCGCATCAGTTGCAGGTCTGCCCAAACAATGAAATATTGATAGCTCCGCTTCAGGCGCCACTTGGGTTTGGCTGGCGCCGCGTCATTTCATAAGGAAAGTTACATGGCACATCAATGGCGTTTTTTCCGCTCCGGCGGTTTTGATCAGGTCCGGCTGGACAAAATCGAAGACTGGCAGCAGCTGGCGACGCTGGACCCAAAACTGTGGGCCGCGCTGAGTTGCCCGGTGAAGGGGCTGGAGTTTGATCCCCGCACAATGGCGTATCTGGACAGCGACAATGATGGCCGGGTACGGATTGATGAAGTCAAAGCGGCGGTGGCCTGGGCCTTGTCGGTGCTGCAGCGGCCGGAAGTGCTGTTAACCGGCACCGAGCTGCCATTAAGCGCTATTTGTCCGCAAAGTGAAGCCGGGCAGAAATTGCTGGCCTCGGCGAAACGAATTTTACAAAACCTCGGGAAACCCGATGCGACCGCTTTATCCACGGCCGACACCGCTGATTTAGCACTGATTTTCCCGGCCGATCAACTAAACGGCGATGGCGTAATCACGGTGGAGCTGGCTGGCAGCGACGCGCTGAAACAACTGATTAGCACGCTGCTGGAACTCGGCATTCAGACACCGGACCGCAGCGGCGCGCCGGGCATTAATCGCGAACAGCTGGACCAGTTTGTTGCTGCAGGCCAGGAATTCTGCCAGTGGCAACAACAAGGCGACGCTGTCAGCAAAGTGCTCGGCGACGCCACCGATGAAGCCTGGCAGCTGCACAGCAGCCTGCACGCCAAAGTGACCGACTATTTTATCCGCTGCCAGCTGTCTGCTTATGACGCCAATGCCACGGCAGCGCTGAACGGCAGCGCTGAAGATTATGCCGCACTGTCGCGCCAGTTGCTCAACGCCAGTAACAGCGCCGACAGCCACTTGCCGCTCGCCAGTGTTAACAGCAGCGGTTTGTTACCGCTGACGCAGGGTGTGCACCCGCAATGGGCCGATGCGCTGTCTTGTCTGGCGTCGCTGGCCGGTACTTTGTGGGGCAATGTCGACGCGATCAGCAGCGCTGACTGGAAATTGCTGACCGACACCTTACAACCTTATGCCGACTGGAAAGCGTCGCAGCCGGTGAGCCCGGCAGCGACGCTTGCGCCAGAGGTGCTGAACGCCTGTTTGCATAGCGAGACTGTTGCCGCCGCGCTGGCGTTAATCGACGCAGATCTGGCACAACAGGCGGAGGCGGAGTCGGTGCTGGATGTCGACAAGCTGGTGCGTTATCAGCTCAGTCTGCGTGATTTACTGCGCAACTTTGTCAGTTTTGAAAGCTTTTACAGTTTAGAAAAACCAGCGATTTTCCAGAATGGCCGCTTGTATATCGACGGTCGCAGCTGTGATTTATGCCTGCACGTCAATGATGCCGGCAAACACGCCAAGCTGGCGGCATTAAGCGGCATGTACCTGTTATATCTGGATTGTGTGCGCAGCAACGGCGAGAAAAAATCAGTCGTGGCGGCAATGACGGCCGGTGATGCCGGTAATCTGATGGTCGGCCGCAACGGTGTGTTTTATGACCGTGCCGGCGTTGACTGGGATGCAACTGTCACGCAGATTGTCAGCAACCCGATCAGTATCCGCGAAGCCTTTTTCACGCCGTATCAACGCATTGGCCGGATGATTTCCGATCAAATCCAAAAATTTGCTGCCGCCAAAGATAAAGAGATTGAAGCGCAAAGCGCAGCTGGCGTCGGCGATGCCGCTAAAACTGCTGCCGCACCGGCCCCGGCCAAACCAGCCGCACCTTTTGATGTGGCGAAATTTGCCGGTATTTTTGCTGCCATCGGTTTAGCCATTGGCGCCATCGGTACCGCGCTGGCAGCCGTAGTCACCGGCTTCCTCAGTCTGGTCTGGTGGCAAATGCCACTGGCACTGCTTGGCGTGGTGCTGTTTATCTCAGGCCCGTCGATGCTGATGGCCTGGTTTAAACTGCGGGCCCGTAATCTGGCGCCGCTGCTCGACGCCAACGGCTGGGCGGTCAATACCAATGCCAAACTCAGTATTGCTTTTGGCACGCGTTTAACGGCACTCGCCAGCTTGCCAAGCGGTGCCAGCCGTTCGCTGACCGACCCGTTTGAGCACAAAAGCCGCGCCGGCCTGTGGCTGATTCTGCTGGTGATTGTGGTGGCGGCCTGGGTGTTCTGGCGTCAGGGTTTGTTGGCGGCTTGGTTGTAGGGAAAAGTTGGTGGTGTGAAGGCCGGTGATGAGAGTACGGTGGCGCGTTGCTTACCGTACCTACTCAAGCCTACCTGTAACTCGTTGATTAATAAAAACGAGTCAGCGCGGTGTGAAGATCCGCCGCGCTGCTGCCTTAAAAGCTTCGCCGATGCGAATCTGTTGCTGGTTACTCAGTCGCAGGCTCTGACTATCGAGGCTTTGTACCTGCTGTGGATTCACCAAAAAAGATTTATGCACCTGGACAAAACCGGCTGCAGCCGTTTGCTCCATCACGGCTTTTAACGTGCTGCTGGCAAGGGTCATCTGCTGGCCTTGCCAGACTTTGACGTAGTTGCCGTAGCCTTCAAAACAACAAATCGACGCCAGATCAAAGCGGCGGAGTTCGCGGTCAACTTTCAGCACAATCTGTTCGTTCCCGAATGCAGCGGCAGGCACAGCCACTGGTACCGGCAGACCGGCCCGCCGCCGCACTTTGTCCAGCGCCATTGCCAGCCGTTCACTACTGACCGGCTTTAACAGGTAATCGGTCACGTCCAGCGCAAAACCATCAAGCGCGTAATCGGCATAAGCCGTCACCAGAATCACCTGTGGCGGTTTGGCCAATAGCTGCAGCATCTGCAGACCAGTTAATACCGGCAGCTGAATATCCAGCAACAGCAGATCTATTGGGTCCGTCGCCAATGCGGCCATCGCCTCTGCCGCGCTGTAACAGTGACCAACCACCACCATATCCGCATGTGCGGCCAGATGATGCAACAACACCTGATGGGCCAATGGTTCGTCATCGACGATCAATAATTTAAAAGGCGCACTCATGGCAGCTCCGGCCACAGCGGCAGTTGGAGTTCGGCCTGCCAGTAACCAGCCCCGTCCGGGCCGCTTTTTAGCACAAAATCAGTGCCATACAACAACTGCAGGCGGCGACGCAGATTGTCCAGCCCCATGCCTGGATGTGTCGGGCTGGCATCGGTCACGCCGCTAGCCTGTTCCGGCACTGTGTTACGGCAGATAAACACCAAATGCTGCTGCGGCGTGACAGTTACCGACAACCAGATTTGACTTGAGGCTGCGCTGATCTCCACACCATGTTTGTAGGCGTTTTCCACCAGCATGATCAGCAAGAGCGGTGGCAGCAGCCAATGGATTTGCGCTGGGGGGAAATCGATCAACAGACTGGTTTTATTACTGACCCGCAATTGCTGCAAATCAACATAATGCTGCAGATAGTCCAGTTCGCCACGCAGCGGGACGCGTTCCTGCTGGCCCTGATACACCACATAACGCAGCAAATCCGCCAGCTTCAGCACCAGTTGCGACGCCGCATCTGATTTGAGCAAACACAAGGCATAAAGGTTATTTAAGGTGTTAAACAAAAAGTGCGGATTGATTTGCTGTTGCAGCAATTGCAGTTCAGTGCGGACTTGTTGATGACGCAGTTGCGCCAG
This sequence comes from uncultured Chromatiaceae bacterium, assembly GCA_946481195.1. The sequence goes on along the minus strand of CAMLNG010000156.1, from coordinate 1,568 downwards.
CGCACTGTCCTGCTGCTGGCGTTCAAAAGCCAGGATCAGTGGCGTCGAGATCAACCACTGCAGCAGCATGTAATTAAAATTGTACCAGTCAAAAGGGTTGTGATTTCCGCCTGGTACAGCAGGCACTTCAACGCCCTGATTCATCGGCAACTGCAACAACAGCCAGGCCAGTGGCGCGTAGCTTGCTAAAATCAGCAATAGACTCAGCAGCACAAATGGCACCAGCCCCTGCTGCGCCAGCACCTGGCGAATTAAATAATATCGCGTCAGCCAATAACAACCGAACATCACGCCAGCCAGCACAGCAAATTGCCACAGATACCACAGCCACAACGCCGGTTCTGCCACTATGCGCGCCCAGTCAAATCGCACCGGAATTGGCTGCTCGGCAAAACCGGGCGGGTGCGAAGTCAGTAAGCTGGCCCAGGCCAGCGTCCAAAGCGCCAGCAACAGCAGCAGTACTGCATCCAGCGACCAGAGCCGCGACCAGCCGGTCAAAGGCCCGCGCCGTTGCCGGCGCTGATAAACCAACTGGCACCAGTACATTAACGACAATATCGCCACCAACAGCCAGTCTTTCGTGGCGAACTGATACGCTGTCGCACTGCTTTGACTCCAGTGCCACCAAAACGCCGGATACATCAAAAAGGCGGCGAGCCAAAGCAAGCCGGAAAGTGCAATGCCGTGTCCGCGTTGCTCACATCTGCTGAGCCAGCCCTGCGTGAATAACATCGGCAGGTATAGCAGCGCGGATTGCCAGGCGGTCGTCCACAATGCCGGGAGCGGCGTGTAAACCGCCGCATCTGCCGGCAGCATCTGCGGTGAAATCAGCGCCCACAGCCAGGCCAGCAGCACTGGCAACAGCGCTAACAGATGTTGCGTTTTTATCAGATCAGCAAATTTCATCAGTACAGAGAGCCCAGGGACGATGCCTTATGCTGCCTGCCGCCAGCGTGCTTGTCATCTGTCCGCTGACAAAAACCGGTTTTGGCCTGACGAACCGGCTTCCTGCTGTTTTTTTGGTTTGGTCATCGCAACAGGCGGGTTGGTCATTGCCAGCTTGAGCCACCACGCGCTGTGGTTTTAGCTCAACTGCATGAACCACAAAAAGAAGCAGCCAGATGTTACAAATCCAACAACTTTCCAAAACCTACGCCGATGGCACTCAGGCGCTGCGTAAGCTAAGCCTTGAGGCCGACCGCGGTCTGTTTGGCCTGCTGGGGCCTAATGGTGCCGGCAAATCCAGTTTGTTACGCACGATAGCCACACTGCAAAGTGCCGACAGCGGCACACTGCTGTTTGACGGCATCGATGTGCAGCAGGAGCCGCAGCGCCTGCGTGCGCAACTCGGTTATTTGCCACAGGAATTTGGTGTCTATCCGCACTTGTCCTGTTGGGCTTTGCTGGAACATATCGCCGTACTCAAAGGCCTGCATCAGGCCGGGCCGCGGCGCGAACAGATCAACCAGCTATTGGCGCTGACCAACCTGAGCGCCGTGGCCGGTAAAACCGTGGCGCATTTTTCCGGTGGTATGCGCCAGCGTTTTGGTATCGCGCAGGCGCTGCTC
>CAMLNG010000155.1 GCA_946481195.1 uncultured Chromatiaceae bacterium | reverse complement strand
AGCAGGCAATTCCGGCTGTGTTTCCAGCTGTTTTTGCAAACTACTCAGGCCGCTGCCAGTTTGCAGAAATTGTTGCAGTTGCTGCAACTGTGCCGTCAGCGTCAGTGCCTCGCCGCTTCGCAGCAATTCCAGTGCTTTGAGTGGTGCACCGCCGGATAATTCCAGCAAAAAATCCGGTACCGGGTCCGGGCTGTGTTGCTGAAGCCACTGCGCAGTTTGGGCACTGTACTGCGCCGGCAGATCCCAACGCTGACAACGCGACAAAATAGTCGGCATCAATTGGCCGGCAAAAGCGGTCTGCAGGATCAGATAGCTGTTCTGGCCGGGTTCCTCCAGCGTTTTCAGTAGCGCATTGGCAGCCGACTCGGTCAATTTTTCTGCCTGCGGGATCACCACTACCCGGGCGCCCCCCTGCTGTGGTGCATTTTGCAGCAAGTGGCCAATTTCACGGATTTGGTCAACAGAAATACTGCTGCCAACCTCCAGATTCAATAAATCCGGATGATGGCCAGCCGCTCCGAGCAAACAGCTTTTACAGCGGCCACAGGCACCTTCCGCCAAAGGATTCTGGCACAGCAGCAAATGGGCCAGTTGATTGGCGAGGATGTGTTTGCCAATTCCGACAGGACCAGTCAGCAAAATGGCATGATGCAATTGTTGGCCGACGGCGAGCGAAAATAACCGCCTTTCAGTCTGCTGCAACCAGGGTAATGACGTCGTCACGCGAAATGTTGCTCCAAAGCCGCGCACAATTGCTGCTGCACTTCAGCCAGCGGCTTTGCGGCATCAATCACGACAATATTGGGTTCGCTCGCTGCAACGGCCAGATATTTCGCCCGCGCGCGCTGAAAAAAAGCCAGCTGCTCCTGCTCAATCCGGTCCAGCTCGCCGCGGGCTCTGGCGCGCGCCAAGCCTATCTCCGGATTAATATCCAGATACAAGGTCAAATCTGGCCGCAAACCAGCTAACACCAGCTGACGGATCGGGTCCAGTACCTCGTCCGGAATTTGCCGCCCGCCGCCCTGATAAGCGCGGGAAGACAAATCGTGCCGGTCGGCCAGCACCCAGTCGCCGCGGGCCAGTGCCGGGCGGATCACATTATCCAGTAACTGGGCTCGGGCTGCGTACATCAGCAGCAGCTCAGTAACCGGCGACACCCTTTCCTGCTGCACTGACTTGACCAGGGTACGGATTTGCTCAGCCAATGGCGTACCACCAGGTTCACGGGTTTGCACCAGCGGATGCCCCTGGTCGCAAAGCCACTGCTGCACAGTCTGAATAGCTGTGGTTTTACCAGCGCCTTCCAACCCTTCAATCACGACAAAACGGCCTTGATTCATGATTTTTTCCCAAAAATATACTGCTGTACCGCTTTGTTATGTTCAGCCAGGCTTTGTGAGAACTGATGAGTCCCATCGCCCTTTGCAACAAAATATAATTTGTCAGACTGTGCCGGCTGTGCTGCTGCCTGCAAAGAACCCCAGCTGACCAGCGCGATGGGCCCTGGCGGTAAACCGGCATAGACATAGGTATTATAAGGATGCGGATCTTTCAGATGCTCGCGTTTAATATCCCCCTGATAACGGTCACCCAAACCATATATCACAGTCGGGTCGGTCTGCAGCTTCATTTTGGTGTGTAATCTGTTGATAAAAACCGCTGCAATCAAAGGTTTTTCCGGCAAATGACCGGTCTCTTTTTCCACAATTGAAGCCAGTGTCAGCAGTTCATAACGATTCTGCAGCGGTAACCCGCCTTGTTTGCTCTGCCAGGCCGCATCGAGCTTTTCCAGTAACACTTGATTGGCTCTTTGCAGTACTACAGATAACTTGGTGTGCGCGGTATAAAAATAAGTATCCGGGAACACCAGTGCTTCGACGGACTCGGGCAACGCGCCCCATTCAGCCGGCCACAGCAAGAGCTGGCGCGCTTTGTCGGCGTCGGCAACATCGGCATCCAGATATGGCAGTTGCTGTAGCTGTTGCAGATTTTGCGCGAAAGTCTGCCCTTCACGAATAATCAGACTGAACTGTGCGACTTTGCCGCTGCGCAGTAACTTTAACAGTTGTTGCAAGGCCATCGGTTTGACCGCATAAACACCGGCCTGCAACTGGCGTAATTGCGGATTAAACAGTGACTGTATTTTCAGCTGCTGACATTGCCACTGGCTTAACAACTGCTGTTGCTGCCATTGCCGGCATAACGACGATAAATTCGCACCAGGTTTTAGCTCTAAATAGGCTTCGGACAACTGCAGCTTCACCTGCAGCACTTGCTGTAATTCATTGCGAACGCCAAAAGCGGCAACGGCCAGCACTATCAGCCCCTGCAACAAAAACTTTTTCATTCAGACTTCCTGTAATAATTCATCGACCTGACGCTGTAATGCACCTGCAACCTCTGTATTGAAAGCGTGGCCATTAAATTCTGCAACCGGCACAACCCCCATCAACGAATTACACAGCGCCATCGCTGAAGTTTCAGACAATAGGCTGACGGGGCAAGGTTGCACCGACACCAGCTGTTGTTCGATTAGTAGTTGACGCATCACACCTGCTACACCAGCCTGCTGCAGATCAGGCGTCCACCATTGCTGCTGATGCCAAATCAGCACATTGGCCGCACTGGCCTCAATTAAAAAACCTTGCTGATCTGCCACCAATAGATCGTCAAATTCGCTTTGTTCGGCTTCTCGTTTTAATAAGATGGTTTCAAGACGACTGCAGTGTTTGATACCTGCGAGCAAAGGTTGCTGCGACAGCTGCATGCTGGCAAGCCCAAGCTTGACACCATGCCGGCGCATGCCGCTATAGTCAGGCATTGGCGCTGTCCAGCAATACACTTCTGGTGTGGCAATCCCCAAAGTGCCATAACCTCTGGCCCCCAGTCCCCGGCTAATCAACACCTTGAGGACCTGCTCGGGAGCTGTGATCACAGACATTACCTGAGATAACACCACATCTTCATTGAGCGCGTGAAAGCCGAGCCGCTGCATAGAATCTTGTAGCCGCTGCCAGTGTAAGGCCCACAATTGCGGCTGCCCATGGCAAATCCGGACGGTTGAAAAAATTCCGTCACCATACTGAAAGCTGCGATCTGAGAATTGGATCTGCATCGATTCTATAAAGTTAACAATAACCTGGCCGGCAGTATGCCTGAAAAAAGCAGGCGGTTAAATCTGCCGGACCTACAGCCGCACAAAAAACAAAAGGCTGCATCGCAGCCTTTTGTCTGGTTCTGTCACAATAGTGATTAAATTTTCTTAAATAAAATCGAGCCGTTGGTACCACCAAAACCAAAGGAATTACATAACGCATATTCCAGCTTCGCCTGACGCGAATGATGCGGTACATAATCCAAATCACAACCTTCATCCGGATTATCCAGGTTGATGGTCGGTGTGACGATTTGGTCCTGCAGTGACAATACCGTGATAATGGACTCAACTGAACCGGCTGCGCCTAATAAGTGACCTAACATCGACTTACTGGAGCTGACCATCAGGCCTTCAGGTTTGGCACCAAACACCGATTTAATTGCCATGGTTTCAGCAATGTCACCGGCTGGCGTTGAAGTGCCATGGGCGTTGATATACTGCACTTGATCCGGAGTAACACCAGCGTCACGCAAGGCATTCACCATCGCTGAAGCGGCGCCACGGCCATTTTCCGGTGGAGACGTCATATGATAAGCGTCACCACTCATGCCAAAACCAACCAGCTCGGCATAAATCTTCGCACCGCGGGCTTTAGCGTGCTCATATTCTTCCAGCATCACTACACCAGCGCCATCACCGAGCACAAAACCGTCGCGGTCTTTGTCCCATGGACGACTGGCTTGTTGTGGCGCGTCGTTGCGGGTTGATAAAGCGCGGGCTGCACCAAATCCCCCCATACCTAAAGTAGTGGAAGCTTTTTCCGCCCCGCCAGCCAACATAGCATCCGCATCACCATAAGCAATCATTCGCGCCGCATGGCCGATATTGTGCACACCGGTGGTACAGGCCGTGACGATACTGATATTTGGCCCCTGCAAACCCAACATGATCGACAAATGACCGGAAATCATGTTGATGATGGTTGAAGGAACAAAAAACGGTGACAACTTACGTGGTCCGCTGGCCAGCAGTTTTTCATGGTTCTCTTCGATAAGACCTAAACCACCAATACCAGAACCAATAGCGGCACCAATACGGCCGGCATTTTGCTCGGTGATTTCAATACCGGAATCGCGGAATGCCTGGATACCTGCTGCAACGCCATATTGAATGAACAAGTCCATTTTCCGCGCTTCTTTACCGGAGAAAAAAGGCTCTACATCAAAATTTTTCACCAAGCCGGCGAATTTAGTGCTGTAAGCTTCGGCATCAAAATGGGTAATAAAATCAATGCCGCTTTTGCCTTGTTGTAATGCCTGCCAGGTGGATGCCACGTCATTGCCTAACGGCGTCAACATCCCCATCCCGGTTACAACGATCCGACGTTTCGTCACTTTATCCTCCACAACAACCTGCAGTTGTTTGCAATCCCGCGGCTTTTCGCCGCCACAAATAAAAACGGGTAGCCTGCGCTACCCGTCTGCATCGCGCCTGGCGATGACCTCACGCCTTACTCAGCGTGGGCTTTGATGTAATCGATAGCAGATTGTACAGTCGTGATTTTTTCTGCTTCTTCATCAGGAATTTCGGTATCGAATTCTTCTTCCAGCGCCATGACCAGTTCAACTGTGTCTAATGAATCAGCGCCCAGATCGTCAACAAAAGAAGCTTCGTGTTTTACGTCTTCTTCTTTAACGCCTAACTGTTCGATGATAATTTTCTTAACGCGTTCTTCGATGTTGCTCATCTTTTCTTCCTTTTTCTCATATAAATCGCAACAATTCGTGCAATTTTGTGTGGCGGCTAGTTTAGTGGTTCACTCAGGTCGATGCAAGACATGCCTTGGGCATTTCCTGCTGGTCAAACCTGATATTTAAACCATATACATGCCGCCGTTAACGTGAATCGTTTCACCGGTAATATACGCGGCCTGGTTCGAAGCCAGGAACGCGACAGTGGCCGCAATTTCTTCAGGTTGTCCCAGACGATTCGCCGGTACCTGACCAAAGATCGCTTGTTTTTGCTCTTCCGTCAGCTCCTTAGTCATATCGGTATCGATAAAACCAGGGGCAACAGCGTTGACAGTTATACCACGAGACGCCACTTCTTTCGCAAGAGATTTTGTAAAACCAAGCACACCGGCTTTTGCCGCTGCATAGTTGGTTTGTCCGGCGTTACCCATAGACCCAACCACAGAACCGATAGTGATAATACGGCCAAAGCGTTTTTTCATCATGGTGCGCATGACAGCTTTGCTCATCCGGAACACTGACGTCAGGTTGGTCTGGATAATATCAAACCACTCCTCATCTTTCATCCGCATTAACAGATTATCGCGGGTGATGCCGGCATTATTGACGAGGATATCGATATCACCAAAATTGGTTTTGATAGTTTCCAGACATTGTTCAATCGATTCAGCACTGGCAACGTCTAATACTAAGCCCTGTCCTGCTCCCAGATAGTCACTGATCGCCTGAGCGCCTTTTTCACTGGTTGCTGTACCAATGACTTTTGCGCCAAGGGCTGCAAGCTGCTCAGCGATGGCACGGCCAATTCCGCGGCTTGCACCGGTAACCAAAGCAACTTTGCCTTCCAGAGAGATAAAAGCTGTCATAAAAGTCCTTATTCTTTCGCTGCAAGCGCAGCTTGTAACGAAGCAACATCGTTTACAGATGTTGTTACTAATTCTTTGTTGATGCGTTTGATTAAACCGCTCAGCACTTTGCCGGCGCCCAGTTCAATCACTTCTGTGACACCTTGCGCTGCCAGATATTCGATGGTTTCAGTCCAGCGTACCGGGCTAAATAATTGACGGATTAACGCGTCCTGGATCGCAGCCGCATCACCTGCAGTAGCAACGTCGACATTATTCACTACCGAAATGACAGGCGCGTGAAACGTCAGCCCCTGCAAATCTTTAGCAAGCTGCTCAGCGGCTGGCCGCATCAAAGCACAGTGACTAGGCACACTGACAGGTAAAGGTAATGCGCGTTTTGCGCCAGCTGCTTTACAAAGCTCATTCGCCCGCTCAACAGCAGCTTTATGACCAGCGATCACCACTTGCCCCGGTGAGTTGTAATTGACCGGCGACACGACTTCGCCCTGTGCCGCTTCTTCACAAGCTTTTGCAATCAGCGCGTCATCGAGGCCAATAATGGCAGACATAGCACCAGTGCCTGCCGGCACTGCGCTTTGCATATACTGGCCGCGTTTTTCGACCAGTTTGACTGCATCAGCCAGAGTTAGTACACCGGCACAAACCAGCGCTGAGTATTCGCCCAGCGAGTGTCCGGCCAGATAAGCCGGCGTTGCACCGCCCTGCTGTTGCCATAAGCGCCAGACTGCAACTGAAGCAGTCAAAAGTGCCGGCTGTGTGCGGTGTGTTTCGTTTAAATCAGCTTCCGGACCATTAGCAATCAATGCCCAAAGGTCGTAACCAAGCGCTGCAGATGCCTCGGTGAAAGTGTCACGGACCAGCGGAAATTCCGCATAGAGGTCAGCCAGCATGCCCACAGTTTGTGAACCCTGACCAGGAAATACCAATGCAAGTTTTTGATTCATTATTCTGCTCTGCAATGTCTGAGATTAATAACGGACTAACGCCGAAGCCCAGGCGAATCCGCCACCAAAGGCTTCTAATAACAAAGTCTGACCACGTTTAATCCGGCCGTCCCGCACCGCTTCATCAAGCGCAGTTGGCACTGTTGCCGCAGACGTATTGCCATAACGGTCAAGGTTAATCACCACCTGGTCCATCGACATGTCGAGTTTACGGGCAACTGCGGAAATAATCCGCAGATTGGCCTGATGCGGCACCAGCCAGTCAATTTGCGATTTGTCGAGATTATTGGCGGCCAGTGTTTGCTCAACAACTTCAGATAATTTGGTCACAGCAACTTTAAATACGTCATTGCCTTTCATCGAGCCCCAGCTTTCATGTACTGAAGCCTCAACACCACGACGAGGATTGTCGACGTACAACAGCTCAGAGTATTTGCCGTCCGCATGAATGTGCGTTGACAGGATGCCAGGTTGTTCTGAGGCTTCAAGTACCACAGCACCCGCTGCATCACCGAATAAAATCACCATAGAACGGTCGTCCGGACTAACCAGCTGCGATAAGCAATCGGCACCGATGACCAGCACCCGTTTCGCCATGCCGCCTTTAATATATTGATCAGCAATACTCAGGGCATAACAGAAGCCGGCACAAGCCGCGGCAATGTCAAAAGCGGGAATACCGGGAATATCCAGCTCGCGCTGTACTTCACAGGCAGCACTGGGTAAAGCGCGGGATGCACTGGTCGTGGCCAGCACTATCATATCAATAGAATTTTTATCAATGCCGGCAGCTTCAATCGCTTTGAGTGCGGCTTGCGTGCTCATAGTAGCAACTGTTTCGTGCTCACCAATGATGCGGCGTTCGCGGATCCCTGTGCGTTCGATAATCCATTCGTCGGTGGTTTCAACCATCTCTTCCAGATCCGCATTGGTGCGGATTTGCGCCGGAAAATAACTTCCGGTGCCTATAATGCGAGAATACATGCAGACCTACGCTTTATCGATTAATACGTGTTCCAACCGGTCTTTTATTTTTGCGGGCACCTGGCGTTCAACCTCGCGCACCGCCTGCCGGATGGCACTGAGAAATGCTTCTTTTGTCGCATTTCCATGACTTTTCACTACAATTCCGCGCAATCCTATCAGACTTGCACCGTTATAGTGGTCGGGGTTCACGCCGGTACCGATACTTTTCAGTAAAGGTTTAATCATCCAGCCGAATAAATGCGCAGACATGCTGTTTTTCAGCGCCTGCTCGAAGCGTTTGATGATGAGTTTGGCAACACCTTCACAGGTTTTTAATGCTACGTTGCCGACAAAACCATCGCAGACGATAACATCAAAGTTACCCGAGAGAACATCTCTG
>CAMLNG010000154.1 GCA_946481195.1 uncultured Chromatiaceae bacterium | reverse complement strand
TCACATGGAATTCTGATGAAGACGTCTGGATTTCTAACCTAAAGCCAGCCACCAAAGCCAGCAGATCCCGCTAAAAACCAGGACAAATCCCAATTGACGCAGATTTTGTGCTGGCTCCGCCGACAGTTTCCGCAGATAGGACTGCCAGCGATTTGGAAACAACAGCGGGCCTGCGCCTTCAATGATGAGCAGCAATGCCAATGCCGGCCAAAGCCAATCCGGCATCATACATCCACCTGAGACAGGCAGCTCAAATCAATATCAGCAACGTCATGATACATAGCAAAACCAAACCGCAGACGATCGCCCCGATAATCTGTTTCGATATGGTGGCGTTTCAGATAGGCCGAGAGCGCTGCGACATTATCAGGATCCGGGCCGCGGAATGTCAGGAAATGCCCATGACAGCTCAGATCTGCCACCAACAAATTGTCACGGTTGAGCCAACGATGCTGTAACTGGTCGAGCTTCGCCAAAAAGACTTGCTGTAGCTGCTGGACATGCTGATGAATGGCACCGACAGTGACCCCATCGGTTGCGAATAGGTCCAGCACGGCCTGCAAGCGATACAAAGCGGTCAGGTCCATCGTGGCGCCGGCAAATTGATAACCATCTTGTGCATAACCAACCTGCTGACTCTTCACCGCTGCCAGCGCGCCAAATTCAGCAAACCAGCCGGTGTACAGCGGCCGGAACTGATTTTGTGCCGGGACCAACATAAAACAACAGCCTTCGCCACCCTGGGCATATTTGTAAGAGCCTGCCAGATAAAAGATCCGCCCTTCCAAACCCGATAAATCAGTGGGTAAGGCCATAAATCCATGATAACCATCAACAGCAATAGTTGCCCTGCAACACAGCTCTAAACGGCTGACTAAGTTGTCGAGCTCAGCAACAACAAACCCGGAGTTGAAAAACACCTGACTAAAAAACACCAGATCAGGCTGTAATTTAGCGGCGGCGTCGCAGAATCTTTGCTGAAATGTCGCGAATGGCTCAGTGGCTACTTTGACAACCTGTACCGTACCCACTTCAGCCAATCTGTTGATTTGGCGCGAGAATGAATGAAACTCACTGTCAGTGGTCAGCACTTTGAATCCAGCAGACCAGTCAAAACAGCTTAACAGCCGAAACAACAGCTCGTGGGTATTGGGTGCGAACACCAGTTGCTCCGCCTGCCGGACGTGTAAAATATCCGCAATCAGACGTTGCACCCGTGGGACTTTCTGACCAAACATCATGTCCCATTTATCGTCCACCAATGCCGCGGTATCGTCCCAGTATTGCAGCATCGCGCCGCGGGTTACATCCGGCCAATAGTGATGGGAATGGCAGGCATAATGCTGCGTCTGTGGGTGGGCCTGAATAAAGCGTTGATAGTATTTTTTATAACTCATTCATCACTCCAACGGTTGTTTGCTGCTCGGATCTGCATCGATGGAACAAACTTTATTTCCGCACAAGTTTTTTGTTAAAAAAAAGGCCCGCAAGCGGGCCTTTTCCGGCAATCCTGTCAGTTGCCTGACATTGACTGCATATGTTTGAAGAACTCGTTGTCCGGCTGAACGATCATTACATCCGATTTGTTCTGGAAGCTGTTGCGGTAGGCTTCCATGCTTCTGACAAAGCTGAAGAAATCAGCGTTTTTGCTATAAGCGTCGGCATAAGTTTTTGCCGCTTCCGCATCGCCTTCACCTTTAGTGGTGCGGGCATTACGCTCGGCATCCGCCAGCATGATGGTGACCTTGGCATCAACATCTGAGCGCAGCACTTCGGCCTTTTCCATACCACGGGCGCGGTGTTCTTTTGCTACCGCAGTCCGTTCAGCACGCATCCGCTGGAAAATGTTATTGCTGATTTCATCCGGCAGGTTAATTTTTTTCACCCGCACATCAACAATCTCAATCCCCAGCTCGTCAGAACCTTTTGAAGCTTGCGCCATGGCTTTCACCATCAGCTCAGAACGTTCACCTGACACAATTTGCTGGATAGTTCTGGTACCAAACTCCGTACGCAGACCGTTGTTAATATATTGTTTTAACAGGTTTTCCGCTCGCTCAGTCCGGCCGCCAGTCGCCAGATAGTATTTACCGAAGTCTTTGATTTTCCACTTCACGTAGCTATCGACCAGCAAGTCTTTTTTCTCAGAAGTGACAAAGCGGTCAGCCGGGTCGTCCAGAGTCTGGACTTTGGCATCGAGCTTACGAACTGTCTCTACCAGTGGCAATTTGAAGTGCAGACCAGGCTCGAACACCCGAATTGCGCCTTCGCTGGTCCGCTGAATTTTGCTGAACTGGAACACGATACCGCGCTCGCCTTCCTGCACGACAAACACAGAAGAAGTTGCGACAAAAACACCAACAGCAATAAGACCTAACAGGAAATTTTTCATGGCTTAACCTCTCCCTGTCCGGCCGCTGTCTGATCTGGGCGTCGCTGAACGTGGATCTACAGGCCGGCTTTCCGGCAACTGTAATCTTGGCTCAGCAGACTGCGGCTGCGTCACCGCACCTGAATTTGACTGATTAATCATTTTATCCAACGGGATATACATCATGTTGTTGCCGTTTTTCACGTCCACCAGCACTTTTGAAGTGTTGGCATAAACTTGTTCCATCGTTTCGATATACAAGCGTTTACGCGTCACTTCCGGAGCCGCCAGATATTCAGGCAGTAACTTCTGGAAGCGGGCGACTTCACCCTGTGCCTTCAACAATGTCTGTTGTTTATAGGCTTTGGCTTCCTGCTCCATCCGGTAAACCTGACCACTGGCTCTTGGCTCGATTTCGCGGGCATAAGCTTCGGCTTCACGGATAAAACGCTGTTCGTCTTCCTGCGCCGCAATCGCATCATCAAAAGCCGCTTTGACTTCTTCCGGCGGACGGGCGTCGCGGAAGTTAACGTCGACGACCTGCAGGCCCAAATTGTAAGGCTTAATGATATTTTCCAGCTCAACGCGGGTATTCTGACGGATCAGTTCACGACCTTTGGTCAGCACGTCATCCATTAATGAATGGCCAACAACATAGCGCAGAGCAGCATCTGTTGCCTGCATCAGGCTGCTGTCCGGATCGACAACGGCGAATTTGTATGCGCGCGGATCTTCAATGCGGTATTGCACTTCAAAGGTTACCCGTACCAGGTTTTGGTCTTGCGTCAGCATAAAACCATCGGTTTTCAGTGTTTCAACGCTGGAAACATCTACCGGTAACACCTGATCGATAAAGGTTGGCTTCCAGTTGATACCCGGATTGACTTCACCGTGATACTGGCCCAGTCGCAGCACCACACCACGCTCTGATTCTTTAATGGTATAAATACCGCTGGCGAGCCAGCCCAATAAAGCCAGGATCAGAATCAGCGTAATCAGTGCTGAGCTGGCACCATTGCCATTGCTGCTGGTACCACCGGAACCACCACCAAAAATGCCGCCGAGTTTTTTACTCAGATTGCGGAACACTTCATCCATATCAGGTGGGCCCTGATTACGACCACCCTGATTCCAGGGATCGTTATTCTTGCCGTTGTTACCCGGCTCGTTCCAAGCCATACGTTACTCCGTGTTGCTTCAGAAGGTTAAAAGTTACTATATCAAAATCTTATCCGGTCAGGACACAGCTTTGTAACAATGTCTGACTCTGCTTGTTCAGCCGCTCCCACAGGGCGACCGAAAGCTGGATCTGGAGCAGGCAATTGCCTTGCTCATCAAAATGTTCCTGCCGGACACAACCGGCTTCATGTAACTTAGCCCGCCAATTCAATGCATCAGGTGGCAGCTGCAATTGCATCGCGATAAAACGGTCGGACAGCCTCGACACTATAGCCTGATGCAATAAATCCAGCCCGATCCCTGCTTGCGCAGAGATATACACTGACTGAGCGACACCATACTCGTCATATTCGATATGGGCCTGTTGTTCGGTTCGGTCGATTTTATTGAACACTTTTAATTGCGGCAGCTCGTCAGCTTCAATTTCATGTAACACATGCTGCACCTGGGCAATATTGTCCTCAAGCCGCGCGTCCGAGATATCAATCACGTGCAACTGTAAATCAGCCTCACGCGTTTCCTGCAAAGTCGATTTAAAAGCCGCCACCAGATCATGTGGCAGATGGCGGATAAAACCAACGGTATCGGCAAAAATTAACGCGCCAAAGTCCGGAAAGCGGATTTGCCGCAGCGTCGGGTCTAAAGTTGCAAATAGTTGATCTGCCGCATAAACGCCGGCCTGGGTCAGTTGATTAAATAAAGTGGATTTTCCGGCGTTGGTGTAACCGACCAGAGACACCACAGGCACTTCAGCCCGTTGCCGCGCTTTACGCCCGGTTTCACGCTGTTTACTGACCTTATCCAACCGTTGCATCAGCATACTGATACGATCACGCAGCAGCCGGCGATCAGTTTCCAGCGCGGTTTCGCCAGGACCACGCAAACCGATACCACCTTTTTGCCGTTCGTTATCAAAACCGCGGATTAAGCGAGAAGCCAGATGTTTCAGCTGCGCCAATTCAACCTGCAACTTACCTTCGAAACTGCGGGCGCGCTGGGCAAAAATATCGAGGATCAGGGTGGTACGATCAATCACCTTACACTGGCAAAGTCGTTCCAGATTGCGCGTTTGCGCGGGCGATAAACTGTGGTTAAAGATAATCACATCTGCAGCATACTGCTGTACTGCAGCGGCGATTTCCTGCGCTTTGCCACTACCAACAAACAAACGCGCATCAGCGGTCTGGCGTGGGCCCGTGATCACAGCGGCGGCGACGACGCCTGCAGACGCAACCAGCATCTGCAGTTCATCCAGATCTTCCCGCACATGCTCCTGCGGAAAGGTGATATGGACAAGGATCGCTTGTTCAGCCGGCTGATGATGGTCAAACAAGCAATAATGCCCCGATTACTCTTCCAGTTCGTCGTCGCCAGCACCACTGCCATGTGCGGCCATGGTATTGACTGCGCGTGCAGGCACTACGGTAGAGATTGCATGCTTATAGACCATCTGGCTCACAGTATTTTTCAACAGAATGACAAACTGGTCAAAAGACTCAATTTGCCCCTGCAGCTTGATGCCATTTACAAGGTAAATGGAAACAGGAATACGCTCCCGCCGTAAAGTATTTAAAAATGGGTCTTGTAAAGATTGGCCCTTTGCCATTTGCCGCTTTCCTTTTTCTTTGTTCTGATTCTTGATATATGGATTATTATATTATTTTCAAGTCGTTAAATAACGATTTTTTTCTTCACTAATTTAGCGTAGCGAAGATAAAACAGCTTGCAAGTTTTCTTGCTGTGTTAAATCTGCATTTAACCAGCTTAAATTCTGCCAGCTGCGAAGCCAGGTCAGCTGGCGTTTTGCCAGTTGTCTCGTTGCGGCAATACCACGATACACCATCTCATCATAAGGCACTAGCCCGTCCAGATAGTCCCACATCTGGCGGTAGCCCACGCAGCGGATAGACGGTAAATCCGGATGCAGATCAGTTCTTTGCTTCAAAAGCCGGACTTCCTGTTCAAATCCCTGCGCCAGCATCTGCTCAAACCGTATTGCAATCCTCCGGTGCAATTCAGCCCGTTCAGTCGGTGCGATGGCAAATTGACAGACCGGATAGGGAAAAGGTTCCCCTTTATCTGCTGTGAGTTCGGTCAGACTGCGGCCGGTCAACCGATACACTTCCAGTGCCCGGTTAATGCGCTGCGGGTCGTTCGGGTGAATACGGGCAGCAGATACCGGGTCAACGTTGGCCAGTTGCTGATGCAGTTCCCCCCAACCCACAATGACTGCTTCGGCTTCAATCTGCGCCCGCACCTGTGGATCTGCTTCGGGTAACGGCGAAATCCCCTCTAATAACGCCTTAAAATACAACATGGTCCCGCCCACCAATAAGGGTAATGCTCCACGTTGCTGAATGTCAGCGATAAGGCGCAGTGCATCGCTGCGAAAATCAGCGGCCGAATACGCCTCTGCCGGGTCCAGAATATCAATCAGGTGATGGGGAACCGCAGCAAGCTCTGCGGCATTTGGCTTGGCGGTGCCAATATCCATGCCACGATAGATCAATGCACTGTCAACACTGATAATTTCCACCGGGCGCTGCTCAGCAAGCGCCAGTGCCAGTGCAGTTTTACCAGACGCTGTGGGGCCCATCAAAAACACGACCGGACTAGTCATTGCAGTTGCTCCTGAAGTCGTTGCCGACTAGTGGTCAAATCGACCGGTACTGCCTGCCACAATTCAGGTTGCTGCATGAGTGCCGCCTGATGTTGCAACAAGGTGGCCGCGGACAAAGCTTGCCGTTCGAGCAGCAGTTGCAGCAATTGTCGCCAAAGCACAGGTAATGACTGCTGCCTTGGCCCTTGCGCCAGCTCCTGTCCCGCTAATTGCCACTGCCCCCACCATTGCGGTAACACCGCAGCAAGCGGTGCGCCTTGCAGCAGCTGCGGCACTGCCCGGATAATCATCACCTGATTGCTGAGTACCAGATCAAACCCCATCTGTGACAACTGCGTAGCATGATTTGTCAGCAAGTTAACTTCAGCAGGTTCCAACCTGAGTCGCTCCGGTAACAGTAAAGCGTTGGAGGGCACCAGCTGCTGACTCAACAGTGCACCGACACTGGCCGGAATATCGACTAAATACAATTGCTGCTGATGCAACAGCAGCAATTCTGTCTGACTCAGCAGTAAACTGCCCGCAGGCATCAGCTGTGTATCAGTGTGGACCACAGCGGAATTAGATGGCGTCGTTTCCTGCACTGTTGCAGGCCAATCCGGCACTGCTGCTGGCCAGCGATGTGCCGCTCCCTGTTGCTCAGTTGGTTGATAACCGACAGATGCAGTAGCCCGGGACGACCCACTGTATCGAAATGGCGCAGGCGTCGATTCCTGCGTGCGCACCCTCGTGGTGTCAAAAGATGCAGCAGCTACCGGCGTGACAGCCGCATCAGGTATTGGATTTTCGCTGAAGGGTAACGCCGGCGCTTCGGCCTGCGCCAAGGCATTGCCAAGCGCACTGTAGACAAAGTCATGCACCAGACGGGCCTGATGAAAACGGACTTCGTGCTTAGCCGGATGTACATTCACGTCAACCAGCTCCGGTTCCACATCCAGATATAACACAAAGGCTGGCAACGCTTCCGGTGCGAGAGCATCAGCGTAGGCCTGTCGAATTGCATGATTCAGCAGTTTGTCGCGCATCATCCGGCCGTTGACGTAACAATACTGCACTTGCAGCTGTGCAGTGCAGAGCGCGGCGGGCAACACCCAACCGGACAAGCGCATTTGTTCGTACTGACTTTCAACAAAACAGGCACTGTGGGCAAAACTGCGCCCACATAACTGCTGCAGGCGTTTTTGTCTGCCGGCATCATCTGTAGCCGCTTTAAGTTGCTTCACCAACTGGCCGTTGTGGGTCAAAGTCCAGCTGACGTCATAGCGACTGAGCGCCAGGCGTTTCACCAGCTCTTCGATATGGCTGAATTCAGTTTTATCAGATTTGAGAAAACGCCGGCGGGCCGGCGTATTAAAAAACAGGTCCAGCACTTCAATGCTGGTCCCCGCAGGATGTGCCGCCGGTTTGATTTGCACCGCCATGTCACGGCCTTCCGCCATCGCTTGCCAGGCCGATTCCTGATTTGCAGGCCGGGAGGTCAGGGTTAATCGCGATACAGAACTGATACTGGCCAGCGCTTCACCGCGAAACCCCAGGCTGACGATTTTTGCCAAATCGGCAAAATCGTGGATCTTTGATGTGGCATGCCGGCTCAGCGCCAGTGTCAGTTGCTCTTTGTCGATACCGTGGCCGTTATCACGCACCCGCAGTAACTTACTGCCGCCTTTTTCCACATCGATACAAATCTCGGTAGCACCGGCATCGAGACTGTTTTCCACCAGTTCTTTAATCACAGATGCCGGCCGCTCCACCACTTCACCGGCGGCGATTTGATTGGCCAGTTGCGGCGGCAGCAGCTGGATCTTCATCGTTGTGGCACCTTTAAATTCTGGCCGATACGGATATTGTCCGACTTTAGCTGATTGAGCTGACGCAGCTGCGCCATCGGCACACCATATTTGCGCGCCAGCATCGATAAGG
>CAMLNG010000153.1 GCA_946481195.1 uncultured Chromatiaceae bacterium | reverse complement strand
ACGTATTTGCCAGCCAATTTATTTTCCTGCTATGGCATGATGCTTAGGATCTCTGCAAATAGACTGTCACAGGAACTTAAACGATGTGTCATAAATCTGGTTGGGGCCGGTTGCTGCGCTGGTGTCTGGTTTGTTGTGCGATGCTGAGTGGGCTGGTGAAGCTGCCGCCCGCTGTGGCTGCGTCTCTGGCCGACAGCCAGCACAGTCATTTCTCGCAGGTGTTGCAGCAACAACGCCGTTATCAGGTTAGTCTACCGGAACGTTACCAAAGTTCTTCGCGTCGATATGCGGTGTTGTATCTGATTGACGCGGATTTTCAGTTTGAGCATGTCGCGGCGACAGTACGGCAACTGGCGCGCTCCGGCCGTATAGCGCCGCTGATTGTGGTGGGCGTCGCCACCAACGGCAGCAGTGATTATCAGCATAAAACCAGCTGGGCCACTGCAGATTTACCCGGCTCTGGTGGTGCGCAAGCGATGTTGCAATATCTGCGCACTGAACTACAGCAGGTGGTCAACACGCAATATCGGACCAGTGGTCAACAAGCCTTATTAGGTTATTCGCTCGGCGGACTACTCAGCCTGCAGGCGCTGTTGCAAGGTGAGGGCAGTTATTCAGCGTTTTATGCGCTAAGCCCGAGTGTCTGGCTGGATAACCAATCCATTATCAGCCGCTTTCAGCGTAAGGCTTTAGCTGATTTACCGGCGTCGCGGTTGTTTCTCAGTCTGGCCAACGAAGCTGGTATGGGTGTGCAGGAACTGGTTAGCCAATTAAAACAGCAGGCGCCGGCGACACTGCAATGGCAATTTACGCATTTTCCGGCAGAGACGCACTACAGCATGGCACTGCCAGCGCTCACCGCTGCGCTACAGTGGGATTTTGTCGGCCATTTTGTTGATTTTGCACCACTGCTGAAGTTTTCAGATTACGCGAAGGTGCTGGATTATTTTGCCGCAAGGCGCCAGCACTGGGCCGGTTATCAGTATGACTGGCTGCAGGCTTACACTATTGCTAAATATCTGTGGGTCAGTGATCAGTGGCCCCAGGCCGAACAGTTACTGGAACTAACCGAGCAAAAGCTGCCGGGCAGCAGTAACGAACTGCGGGTCCAGCTGGCAAAAGTGCTACTGAAAAAACAACAGGCCAAACTGGCGCTGCAGTTACTACAACAAGCGCCGCAACCGGAATATCACGACTGGCATAAACAAATGGCCGATGCGTATGCCGCGTTGCAGCAGCCAAAACTTGCCCTGCAGTATCAGCAACAGGCTGAAGCGCTGGCTATTTCACAGCAGCTGGAAGCCTGGGAATATCAGGAACTGGAGCCGGGAACTTACCGCTGAAGGCGCCTGCGACTTCAGCTTTTAAAATCAATCTTCTGATGAATATTGACCCAGTTTTCCGGAAATTTGCCTTGCAGCACATAAGAGAAAGCGATGAGTTCGGCGATCAGCACATAAAGTTCCGGCGGGATTTGGTCGCCTAGTTCCATCCGCTGCAGTAGTTGATTCAGCTGTTCGTCTTCGTGGATCAGTACACCATGTTCGCGCGCCAGCGCGATAATATCTGCGGCTAAGTCACCGTGGCCTTTGGCAATGATTTTCGGTGCGTTTTTGCCGTCATAATGCAGCGCCACAGCGCTTTGCGGTTTATCGGTCATACCCGCACCTGCAATAAACTGGTACCACGCTGATACAGATGCTCAGGAATTTTACCGAGCTGGCAGCCGGCCTCAGCCACCTGTAAACCCTGCATCGTCAGACGGTCTTTAAACAGCGGTAAAAATTGTCCGGTATCCTGCACAGTTTTTTCGTTGTCGGCGTAAAACTGCAGGCTGACTTCTTTGCCAATCAGCCGGACCTGCACCAGCATCTCGCCCTGATTACCTAAATCAAATTTCATCGTCAGTTGCCAGCAACGTTGGCCGCTGCGCTGCTCGGCGCCTTCGGCTTCACGTTCGCTGACCACCAGTTCAGCAAAGCGGCTGGCGCCGTTTTGCAACAGTGGCAACTGAATAAGCAATTGCTCCGGCCTTTGCGGCTGCGCCGGTGTGGTCTGTTGCTCCAGATTGGCAATTTGTGCACTTTGCAGCTGGCTGCTGTGGCCGGATAACTGGCGCAGCAGTTGTGCACTCTGGCTGCGGTCCAGCTGGCCAATCAATTGCTGCAGTTTTTCTTTTTGTGGCGGATTCTGCCGCTCAGCCGGCAGCTGTGCGCCTAATCTGCCGAGCAACAGCTGGATTGCAATGGCCAGCCCGCCGGCAACACTGGCCGGCTGTGCAGGTGTTTGCAGCGGACTGAACTGCAATGCCGCATTGATTTGCTGCATCAGTTGCTGCTGGTTTTGCAGTTTGGCTGCATCCGGATGTTGGGCCCTTAATTCCTGTAAAACCTGCCGGACTGCCGCCGGTAAAGCCGGGCTGTCAGCCAACAGGTCGGGTGCGCTCTGACTGAGGGGCAACCACTGGCGCCATAAGTCACGGCTGTCGGTTTGCAGCTGCTGCGACGGGGCAGTAGTGCCGGCTTGAACCGGTAAAAACTGAAATGGCCGGCTGATTTCATTGACTGACAGTTTCAGCTGTCGGGCTTCAGCCTGAGGCGTCAGCTCTAACTGGAGCTGCTGCGGGGCCGGTTGTTTTAATTGCCACTGCCAGCTTTGCACACTGTGGGCAGGTCCCTGAATTTTCGCCTGCGCCAACCAGTGTTTCACTTCGCTGCCAAGTTGTTCAGGCCAGCTGGCTTTGGCCAACTGCGGCAACAGTTGCTGCACAATGGCAGGTTTTAACAGCACAGGGGAATGACTGGTTTCAGTGTCGCGTGTTTTCGGATGCACAGTGACCGGGTTATCCGCAGCAGCGGCTTGAGGTGTTGTCGCTATAGCTTTGCGCAGTGGTTCTAACTGCAAACTGATTTTTAGCTGGCCTTGCTCCGCGCGCATTTGCAAACGGGCGGGTTGTGTTTGTTGTTCTGGCCAATGTTTCGCTTCTGGCAACGCCGCGAGGTCAATCCGCAGTGGCTGACCTTGCCCGAGTTGGATCTGTAATTGCTGGCCCTGCCGCGATAACTGCACCGGCCACTGCAGGCTCAGGTTATCGGCTCTGGCACTTTGTTGTTGGGCCTGCACACTAAAATGCTGCTGAGGGCCCGGCGCTGGTTGCTGCAGCAATTGCAGTAGTTGCGAAGCCTGCAACGGAATCGTCAACGTTTTCCCGGCCAGACGGACAGTCAGCTGGACCTGGTCAGTGCCGAGTGGCTGTAGCTGGACAAAAACTTTGGTTTCGGTGGTTTTACCATTGGCTTGAGCTGTGCTATTCGTCTGGTTTTGTGCACTGTGTTGTGGGGCCGGCGTCGCAGCCGCTATGAGCTGCTGTGCCGTTTGCAGGATTTGCTGCGCTGTGTTGGTGGGGAGCGTCAGCTGCAACGGGCCTTGCGGTGTTTGAATGCTGAGGCGGGCGTCCTGATCACGGCCAATTTGCAGCAAGGCCTGATACAGCTGGGACGGGTCCAGCTTCAGGCTTTGCTCAATTTTTGCACCACTGCCGATTTGCAGCAGACTGTCGATATTGATCTGGTTCATATTTCAGGCGCTTAGCCTGTCCGGATAGCGAACGCACATTCGTATTCTAACGCCAATATGCTAATATGCCCGCGTTTTTTTCTGTGCCAGCAGGTGCTATTTACTGATGTTATTGTCTGCCCGTCAATTAAGCTGCATCCGTCAGGATCGAGTACTGTTTGAACAGCTCGATATGCAATTGCATGCCGGCGAAGTGCTGCAAATCGCCGGCAAAAACGGTGCAGGTAAAAGCTCCTTATTGCGGATCCTGGCGGGCCTCGCCGAACCGGAAGATGGTGAAATTTGTTATCAACAGCGACCACTGGCACAGAACGCAGACGATTATGCCGACAATCTGTGTTTTATCGGTCATCTGGCCGGTGTGCAACCGCAGTTGACGGCGCTGGAAAATCTGCAATTCTGGCGCGCGTGTTTTGGCTTAAGACCAGCCGATGACTGGGCTTTGCTGGCCACGCTCGGTTTAGCAGGTCTTGAAGATATCTCTTGTCAGCAACTATCGGCCGGTCAACAGCGCCGGGTTTCTTTAGCCAGACTTTGGCTGACGTCTGCGCAAGTCTGGATTTTAGATGAGCCTTTTACCGCTTTAGACCAAAGCGCCATTGCAGCGTTGAACCGACGGATCGCTTCGCACTGTGATGCTGGCGGCGCTGTGCTGTTAACCTCGCACCAGCCGGTGCAGGTACCTGGCCATAGCGTGCGTGAACTGACCCTGGAGTACCGCTGGTAATGAGTCATGTCGCCGTATTTCGCGCTACTTTTCAGCGGGAACTGAAACTTTTGGCCCGGCAAAAAGCTGACTGGGTCAACCCGTTGTTATTCTTCATTATTATTCTGACTTTATTCCCGCTTGGTGTCGGCGCTAAACCGAATTTATTACGCGAAATAGCCCCCGGTGTGATTTGGATAGCTGCGCTGTTGTCGGTGTTATTAGGCGCAGAACGCCAGTTCCGTCAGGATTATCGCGACGGTGTGTTGGAGCAATTAGTCGCCGCGCGCTCACCACTACTGGGGTATAGCCTGGCGAAAATCGCGGCCGGCTGGCTGGGCAGTGGTCTGCCGCTGATTTTAGTATCGCCACTGCTGGCGCTGTTTCTCGGTTTATCGGCGGAAGCGTTAACTGCAGTGGTGCTGACTCTATTACTTGGCACGCCGCTTTTGAGCCTGCTGTCGGCGCTCGGCGCGGCGCTGACCTTATCCGCCGACAAAGGCGGGATTTTATTGGCACTGATTATTCTGCCTCTGTATATTCCGTTACTGATTTTCGCCAGCGCCGCGGTGGAGCAGGCCAGCTTTGGCCTGAACTATCAGGCCCAACTGGCCGTACTGGCTGCGATGTTATGCGTGGCGCTGGCGCTGGTACCACTTGCGGTACAAAAAGCATTAAAACTGAACGTGGGGTGATATGTTTAAGTGGCTTGATCCATATGCAAAACCACAAGTGTTGTTTGCCACCTTACTTTGGTGGCAACGCGCGCTGATGCCGTTGTCTGTTGTGGTATTACTGTTGGGCACGGTCTGGGGCCTGGGCTTCACACCGGCGGATTATCAGCAAGGTGACTCTTACCGCATTATTCATGTCCATGTGCCGGCCGCTATCTGGTCGATGGGCGTTTACGCCTGGATGGCGATTGCCGCTTTTATTGCTTTGGTCTGGCAGGTGAAAACTGCGCAGTGGGCTATTGGTGCTATGGCGCCGATTGGCGCTGTGTATACGCTGATTGCGCTGTTTACCGGCGCCGCCTGGGGCAAGCCGATGTGGGGCACCTGGTGGGTCTGGGATGCCCGGTTAACTTCTGAACTGATTCTGTTATTCCTGTTTTTAGGTGTGATGGCGCTGCAAAATGCCTTTGCCGACCGCCAGACCGGCGACAAAGCAGCTTCGGTGCTGGCCGTTGTTGGCGTGGTTAACCTGCCAATCATTCACTATTCAGTAGAATGGTGGAACACGCTGCATCAGGGCGCCACTATTACCAAATTTGCCAAGCCATCCATGGACCCGTCGATGTTGTGGCCCCTGCTGATTTGTATTCTGGGTTTTGCCCTGTTGTTTGGTGCTTTGACCTGTCTGCGGCTTCGTACCGCGATTTTACAGCATGAAGTGCACCGGCCCTGGGTACGGCAATATGTGCAGGAGCAGCAACATGCCACAGTTTAATTTTGCCTCCTTCGCCGATTTTCTGGCGATGGGCGGTTATGGCTTTTTTGTCTGGTTGTCGTTTGGCGGCAGTGTTGCCGCTTTATTGGCGCTGGGTCTTTACAGCAAAAGACAACAACAACAGTTTATTCAGCAGCAGGCGAGCCGTGCTGCCCGTGAAGATCGGGTGCGGCAACATACGCAGGAGCAACAATGAATCCACGTCGTAAACAGCGGCTTTTGGCCGTGAGCGGTATTCTGGTGTTATTAAGCGGTGGCGTCGGCGCAATGCTCTATGCGCTCAACGAAAATGTCGATTTGTTTTATACGCCCTCGCAGCTGATTGACGGTCTTGGCGAAGACAAGAAAAAACCAGTGGTCGGGCAGCGCCTGCGCATCGGCGGTATGGTGGTGAAAGGCTCGGTGCGCCGTGACGAGCACAGTCTGAAAGTCAGTTTTGACCTGGTCGACACCGGCCCTATCGTCACTGTGCATTACGACGGCATTTTGCCGGATTTATTCCGTGAGGGGCAGGGTATTGTCGCGCAAGGGACTTTGCTGGATGCCACGACTATTCAGGCCACTGAAGTGCTGGCCAAACATGATGAAAACTATATGCCACCTGAAGTCGCTGAAGCTGTCAAAGGCATCAAACATGTGGCGCCGAAACAAACTTACCCGGCAGGTACGCCCTGATGATTGCAGAAGTCGGACATCTCGCGCTTTGTTTTGCCCTCGCTTTATCGCTGATCCTGGCGTTATTTCCACTCTATGGCAGTTATAAAGGTGCTGCCGGCCCGGTGTTGTTAGCCCGCCCGGCCGCGGTGTTATTGTTTTTACTGACCGCAGTGTCCTTTGCTGCACTCTGTTATGCCTTTTGGATCAACGACTTCACAGTCGCTTATGTCGCGAATAACTCCAACAGCCTGTTGCCCTGGTATTACCGCTTAACGGCGGTCTGGGGCTCGCATGAAGGTTCGATGTTGTTGTGGGTGCTGATGTTGTCCGGTTGGACTGCCGCAGTCGCGTTGTTATCAAACAGCCTGCCACTGATTTTGCAGGGCCGTATTCTGGGTGTGCTGGGTTTTGTTAACGTCGGGTTTTATGCCTTTGTGCTGTTGATGTCGAACCCTTTTGCCCGTACTTTGCCGTTTTTCCCGGTCGATGGCCGTGACCTCAATCCGCTGCTGCAGGATTTTGGCATGATCATCCATCCGCCTTTGCTGTACATGGGTTACGTCGGTTTTGCCGTGTCTTTTGCTTTTGCTATCGCGGCATTACTGGGTGGGCGTTTTGACGCCAACTGGGCGCGCTGGGCCAGGCCCTGGACTTTAGCGGCCTGGTTGTTTTTAACGCTCGGCATCATGCTCGGCAGCTGGTGGGCGTACAACGAACTGGGCTGGGGCGGCTGGTGGTTCTGGGATCCGGTGGAAAATGCTTCCCTGATGCCCTGGTTAGTCGGCACGGCACTCATCCATTCACTGGCGGTCACCGAAAAACGCGGCACCTTTAAATCCTGGACAGTGCTGCTGGCCATTGCGGCATTTTCGTTAAGTTTGTTAGGCGCTTTTTTAGTGCGCTCCGGTGTGCTGGTGTCGGTGCATGCTTTTGCCACAGATCCGAGCCGCGGTTTATTCCTGCTGGCGTTTTTGTTGGTCGTGGTCGGCGGTTCATTGCTGCTGTATGGCCTTAGAATGCATGCGGTGCGCTCGCAGGCGCGTTATCAGCTGTTTTCGCGCGAAGTGCTGCTATGGGGCAATAACGTCTTTTTACTGACTGCCACGCTGGTGGTATTTCTCGGTACTTTGTATCCGCTGTTTCACAAAGAGCTGGGGCTTGGCTCTATCTCCATCGGCGAGCCGTTTTTTAATTCGATTTTCCAGTATCTGGCCATCCCATTTGCGCTATTGCTGGGCCTTGCGCCCTGGGTGCGCTGGAAACAACAGCAATGGCAACCGCTGTTAAAACCTTTGGGTCTGTGGCTGGTCGGCGCTTTAGTGCTGGCGGTGGGTGTGCTGAGCATGTATCAGACACCTGCGGCGAATCTGGCGCTGCTTGGCCTGTTATTGGGTGCCTGGGTCACCATGGCCACTATCGGCGAAATTCAGCAAAAAGCTGCGCAGCTTGGTGGTGTGCCCAGCTTGTTTAAACTGCAGGCCAGCCATTGGGGCATGGTGCTTGGGCATTTAGGGTTTGCGGTTCTGGTGATCGGCATTGCGATGACTAAAACCTTCAGTGTCGAAAAAGATGTGCGGATGAAGATTGGCGATAGTGTCGAACTCAATGGCTACACCTTTTTACTCAGTGAAGTGTATGCGTTAAACGGCCCGAACTACGGCGGGCAGGCAGCCGAACTGGAAGTATTCCAGCACGGCGAAAAAGTTACTCATCTGCATGCCGAAAAACGGTTTTATCCGGTGACGCGTGCGGTGATG
>CAMLNG010000152.1 GCA_946481195.1 uncultured Chromatiaceae bacterium | reverse complement strand
GCGTTCAATAAAAGTGCGAAAATATATCACGGATATCAAAGGTATTCCCACAGATGGATAGGCTTAAACAGCAAAATCCGGGAAATAGTCCAGACCCAAATCAACTTAAAACCCCAACAAACAGATCGTTGTTTTACCGAGAGACGACGAAACATCAATGCACCTAATCAGGCATCTGCCACCAGAGTTTACTTTTTGCGATGTCCTTCGCTTAATCCTCTACACCAGCTTTTAACCTCGACACAACATACAGCAGTGGTGCATAAGCCAGGATAACTGCAATGACACCGTCCAGCTGCTGCCACGCTACCAGTCCTGCCAGTGGCAACAACCAGCACAGATTAAACATCTGCACTGACAAGGTTACTTTTTTGTGGCTGGCCAGTCGCCGACTGGCAATTTGGTAGCCGTGCGACCGGTGCGCTTCGTACATCTTTTTGCCTTGTAGCAATCTGATCGCCAGCGTGTAAGTTGCGTCCACAATAAAACAGGCATATAGGACCACGCCGCTCCAGAACAATTGCGGCGCAATTTGCGTCATTTGCAAGATGACTGCCGCCAGGATTAACCCGAGAAAACCACTGCCGGCATCCCCCATAAAAATGCGGGCCGGCGGGAAGTTCCAGCATAAAAATCCCGCACTGGCGCAAAGCACCAGCAAAGGTAACCACAGATTTGGTAAGGTGGTAAACAACAGCGCCAATATTACCATGCCGCCACAAAGGAATATGGTTTGTGAGGCCGCCAGACCGTCAATTCCATCCATGAAATTGGTTAAATTAATCATCCAGACCACGGCGACGACCGCGGCAATATGACCAAACCAGCCTAAATCAACCAAAGTGCCAAAATAACTTAATGCGGGCAGGCCACCAACAGCCCAAACCACCAGGGCTGCAGCAGTAAAATGCCACAGTAATCGCCAGCCCGCCTTGATATGCTGATGATCATCGGCAAAACCGACAACGGCAATGATGGCAATGGCGGCAGCCACTTTCAGACTGAAATTCAAATCCATGCCAAAAAAACTGACTGCAACAGGTAAAGCGGCTAGTACGCTTAACACAATGGCCACCCCACCGCCCCTTGGCGTCGGAACCTGATGGGAGCTACGAGCATTCGGAATATCTAACACGTTGCGCTTAAGCGCATATTGGCGCAGCACCGCTGTCATCACAAATGCCAGGGCAAATACCCCCAGTAAAAAACTTACTTCAGTCAAACTCTGTCCTTATGCTCTGTGCTCGTTGACGGTTTTACAATCGCGGCAGCCAGCCCCTCAGCCAGCGACTGAGGTGGTTGCCATTTTAACAGCTCAGTGGTGTGATGCTGTTCAATCTGTAGCGAATCCAATAATTTATTCGACAAGCCAGTCAGCCCTATACGCTGAAACAGCCAGCGTAGCCAACGAGCAGGCACTGGCAACAACCAAACAGGACGACCGAGTTGCTGGCGCACGACGGTCAGCAGTTCAGTTGTAGACAAATCCTGCCCATCACACACCAGAAAGGTCTGGCCCGCGGCATTCGGGTGCACTGCACAAAGACTGAGAAAATCTGCCAGATTCTGCACACTGACAAAACTGCGCTGATTATGTACAGCGCCAAACGGTAAAGGTAAAGGCAACTTCGCTAAGGCCAGCAAACGGCCAAAGTTACCAGGTGCTTCAGGCCCATAAACCAACGGCGGACGCACAATCACCAGCTCCATCCCCTGCTGCCGGCTCAATGCTGTCAGCGCCTGCTCTGCCTGCCATTTTGACTTGGCATATGGTTCAACGGGCGTAGGTTGATCGGTAATACTAAATGGCTGCGGTTTCGCCGGTCCCATCACGCCGACAGAGCTGACGAATACCATGCGCCGGACCTGATTTGCCGCGGCAATTCTGGCCAATTGCAATGGGAAATCCACATTCGCCTGTTGAAACAGTTGGGTCGGGTCGCCGTGTTCTTCTTTCAGCACATGAGCGCGTCCGGCCAGATGGATCAGAACATCCACCCCTTGTAGCAAAGCAGACCAGGCACCTGCATTATTGAAATCATCTAAATAATGGGTCGGATGCCCTGCAATGCTGAGGCCCTGATGCCGAACCGGCAACACCAGTGCATGCCCTTGCGCAAGCAAGTGCCGGACTAAATGCCGCCCAATAAATCCGTTGGCGCCCGTTAGCAGAATTTTCATCGCTGTAGCCCCGCTAGTTGCAACTGATGCAGATGCTGATAGACGGCAATCGTTTGGTCTAGCATGCGACGGAAAGTAAATTCCTGTTCAAATATGCGCTGCCCGGCATCACCACAGCGCCTGACCAGAGACGGGTCGTCTAATAGCCGCTGAATCACGCCAGCAATTTCCGCAGCGTTATTGCTGACTAAAAAGCCTGTCTCACCATGTCGTACCGCTTCTTTCACCCCACCGACATCCGAAGCAACGACCGCCAATCCCGCGCGCATCGCTTCGAGTATCGTCAGCGGCAAGCCTTCCCAACGGGATAACAACACAAAAATACTGGCCTGAGCCAATTGTTCGGGCACGTCGCTACGCGCACCGGCAAATTCCACTTTGGCGGTCAAGCCGGCCGACAGGGCTTTTTGCTGCGCCGCGGCCAATAAAGGCCCGTCACCAATACACTGCAGCTGCCAGTCGCCGGTTAACTGACTCACCGCATCTAATAACAACAAATGATCTTTTGGCTGCTCGAAGCGGGCAACCATAACAATCCGTCGGGGCAGATGTGTTGCTGGCGCCACTGCGGGCAATTCAGGCATGCCATTGTGAATGGTGCGAATGAGATCAGGACTGCCAACACCAAGCTTGAGTGCCCGTTGCCGGTCATACTCGGATACAGTGATGATTTGGCGGGTCAGCGGTGCGACCAACCGCTCGAGAACCCGGTAAAGCATACTTCCGGCCAGCCCCACGCCTTCAGTGAAAGCCCAGCCATGTGCGGTAAATACCACCGGGACCTGCAGACCAATCGCAGCAAATCGGCCTACGAGCCCCGCTTTGGATGAATGTAAATGGATCAAGTCCGGGCGCAACTGCCTGAACCAGCGACGCAATTCAAACCAACAGGCGAAATCTTTGCAAGGATGGATTGGCCTGACCAAATGTTTCAGCGCAATAATAGTCAGCCCCATCGCTTTGGCCCGCTGATTGACGATGCCGTCACCACCGACCAAAATCGTGACCTTGTGCCCCTGCTGCTGTACACCGGCGGCTAAATCCAGCAAATGCACACTGGCACCGCCCATCACGTCAGACCGGGTGATGACATAGCAGATATGCAGTGCGTCAGCCGACACTGACTCAGTTGTTTCTTTGCGATCCATCAGAAACGAACCTTTGGCCGTTCCGCCAGCCAGGCCTGCAACATCAATACATTCCACAACCGGTATGCGTGATTACGCCGGCCACTGAGATGCTCGGCCCACATGGTTCTGACTAAGGTGGTATTCAGTAAACCCTCAGTCTTCAACCGCGATTCAGCCAGCAGTGATTCAGCCCATTCACGCAGCGGGCCTCTGAGCCAGCTCGCCATCGGTACTGCAAAGCCACGTTTTGGACGCTCAATCAGACTCGAAGGTACGTAACGGTAAAGTACCTGACGCAAACACCATTTACTCAGGCCATGCTGAGATTTGAACTGTTCAGGTAATGTGGCTGCAAACTCAACCACCCGGTGATCTAACAGCGGTATACGGCCTTCCAGTGATACAGCCATAGCAGCACGATCAACTTTCACCAGGATGTCATCTGGCAAATAACTGCAAAGATCAAGAAAGGCAAGATGACTTTGACTATCAGCTTCCGGCAACCATAAATCTGTGTTGAGTAATGCTGACGGGGCCGCTTTTATATCTGCCAGCATTCTTTCCGGTTTACCATCGTGAGAAATCAGTTGGACATATTGTTGCTGCAGTCCGCTTTGTTGCAGTAAATCTGCGATGCGGTAGAACTTATCAGCAACATCAGGCCGGTTTACTCCTGACGGCAGCAGTGGTGACATTAAGGCCAGAGCTCCTGCTGTTACTGCCGTGGGCATTGCAGCCAAAATCCGCCCGGCAGGTCGACGAATCCCGGCAGGGATCGCAGACAGCTGCTGATTTACCTTCTGAGCAACCTGATAACGCTCATAGCCGTTAAATAACTCATCACCGGCATCGCCGGACAACACAACTGTCACCTGTTGACGCGCTAACGCCGTGACCAGTGAAGTTGGCAACTGCGATGAATCCGCAAATGGTTCATCATACATATGCGCCATCCGCGGTACTGCAGACAATGCGTCCTGCCCGGTCATATACCATTCGGTGTGTTCTGTGCCCAGATGTGCGGCCACCTGAGCGGCGAATTGCGCTTCATTGTAGGCAGGGTCGGCAAAACCAATAGAAAAGGTTTTAACCTTGCGTGATGATTGTGCCTGCATCAGGGCAACGATAGTACTGGAGTCTACACCGCCGGATAAAAAGGCGCCGAGTGGCACGTCTGCAACCATCTGTAGGCTTACCGCATCGCGCAGTAAGGTATCCAGTGCGTCAATGCTCTGCTGCGCATCGGTACTTTGTTTTGGCTGACGATGAAAATTGCCGAGGTCCCAATACAGCTCGCTCTGACTTTGACCAGAGGCCAAATCCAGCGACCATAAAGTCGCAGGCGCCAGTTTGGCGATGCCCTGATAAATTGAATAGGGTGCCGGAATGTAGTTATGGCGAAAGTACTGCACCAGTGCCTGATGGTCCAACTGATGTAAAAATGCCGGATGTTGTTCCAGCGCCGGCAATTCTGAGCCAAACAACAAAGTATCTTGTTGCCAACCAAAATACAGCGGTTTTTCACCCATGCGGTCGCGGGCCAGATACAGCTGGTTTTGTTGTTGATCAAACAACGCAAAGGCAAACATGCCGATACAACGTTGTAAGGTGGCTTTGACTCCCCAGCTTTCAAAACAAGCCAATAAAGTTTCAGTATCGGAGTGGCCACGCCAGGAGAAATGAAAACCTTCTGCCGTCAATTCATCGCGTAAGCGCAGATGATTGTATACTTCACCGTTGTACACCAATATATAACGCCCGCTGGCTGAGGTCATCGGCTGATGTCCGGCCGCAGACAAATCAACAATCGCCAGCCGGCGATGCGCAAGACCAATACCGGATTCAGCTTGCCACCACAGGCCTGCATCATCAGGGCCCCGGTGCGCTATCTCGTCTGTCATGTTCTGCAGAATAACTTCAGCGGGCTGATTCAACTGCTGACGGGAAAAAAAACCGGCAAATCCACACAAAGGTCAGGACTCCAACAACTCTTGATAAAATTCTTCATATTGACGTCTGACCGCCTGAATAGAACAATACCGCTCTACCCGCAACCGTCCCTTTTCAGCGAATTGACGCCGCTGCTCTGCAGTCAAATCCAGTAACGTTGTCATCGCTTCGGCAAGAGCTGCAGTATTGTTGGGCTCAACGACGACAACAGTGTCAGCAACCAGACGTTTTACGTCGCCAACGTTGGTTGCGACAGCTGGCACTCCCGCAGCCATTGCTTCAGCCAAAACGTTGGGAAAACCTTCAGTACGTGAAGGCAGACAAAACAAATCAAGCCCGGCCAGACAAGCCGGTATATCTGCCCGCTCGCCCAACAACAATACACTGCCGGCAAGACCCGACTGGTCGATCAGGCCCTTCAATTGTTGATTCGCACTATCGCAATCGCGGCCAATCATAACAAATCTGCAGGCTGGATACCGAAGTAATAACTTTGCCGCTGACTGAATGAACAGATCCTGACCTTTATCCGGATGATAGCGTCCGACACAACCGATTAACACCTGCTCTTTCGACCAACCGCCCAACTGGTGCAAATCAATGTGATGTTGGGAAAGCTGATCAAAGGCAGCAAGATCAAGGCCATTGCCGATCACATGCATCCGTTTTGCACTATAGCCATAAGCGATGTGACTTTGACGGGCTGATTCAGCGACACAGAGTATTTTGCTTGGGATCACTCTGGACAGTCTGGCACACAGTTTCATCACACGATGGGTCCAGGGACGACCTATCGGCGTGTATGTCCCCCGGATCCCCCAAACGATGCGCCGGCAGCCGGCGATAGCCGCGGCAAGTCCACCCGCTAAATCGGCATGATACATCCAGGTCTGCACTACATCGGGTTTTAATTGGCGCAATAAAAAAACCAGCCGAATAAAGGCTTTTAAACCGCTAAAACTGGCGCCCATGTGCATCGCATAGACAGTCACGCCATGTTGCTGCAGCTGCAAACCTAATGGACCAACATCTTTCAGTGAAATCACAACTTGATCCTGGCCCGGATTTGCCGCGGACAATAACAAGCGCGTCAGCATAGTCTCGGCGCCACCCACGTCAAGGCAGGTAATGATATGCACTACTCTCATGTATTTAACTCAGCTGATGCAGTATGACGGGGATATAAAAAGCTCAGGAAATTCATGATGATTAATGGCACTAACACCCAGGAAAAAAGCATCACCCGATCATAATATGGGAAACCGCTGAACAGCAATCCGGCTGAATTTGCCACAAAGAAAATCTTCATCATTTCAAACATCATCTGGTTCCGGCACACGTAATAATAATAAGGGCGAATGACGATACAGAGGAATGGCACCACCGAAAGCACCAGAAACAATGGTTTAAAGCCGGTGACATAGTTGTCTTCCACCATACTGAACGCACGTACAGCACCCGCCAGATCCCCTGGCAACAGCGAGACAAAAGCCAATGGGACATTGGTCACATACAAGGCTACAGTCACACACCAGAAAAGAACCAGCAACTTCAGACTGGAGATGAATCTGTTCACCAGCAATACCGGAATATAAAACAGCATCGAAAGATGGAATAACCCAGCAACCATAACTTTAGCCGCTGACCACAGAAACAAATGTGAACGGAAAAAAAATCCGGATACAAACAGAAAGGCGAAACCAAGCCCCTGACGCAGAACAAGGGAGCTTAACGATTGATACATTGGATAGAAAAATATTGCTATAAATACAACAAAGACTAGCCATTTCACTTCACTGAGAAAATAGAAAGTCCTAATCAGCGATACATAAAACAAAAAGAAGCACGTCGTGACGAAAAGCTCGAAGTTGAACCATTTCGTGTACATGAACATTAGATAATAAAAACCAAAATCAGTATTATGCGTTACAGCGCTATACTTAATCATGTTGTTGAACTGAATTTGGTAGATACCCAGGTCACTAAGCCCTAAATCATTTAAATTCGCAGATAGTTCCAGATAAAACAGCAAGGACTGAACCAGAACAAAGATCAGCATCATCAACGACACCAGACTTACTGACAGTTGCTGAAAATTACCGCGACCATTCATCGATTAAAAAACCGCTGAACAAATTGTTGAATGCTCCAGTAGCTATAGTAACCAACCCGTAGCACCCAGCCCATACACGTCGAGAAGGTTGCAGCTCTCCAGTACTTCATCATCCGTAGATTATGTTTCACCAGATAAGGCGCCCGCTTGCGCAGTCCAGAAGGTGAACTCAGTCTATTATCGGCGACATCCTGATACTCTCTGACAATCAAATCTGAAAGGAATATCGAATCCCCTGCACTAAGCATTGCCAAATAACTAAGCCCTTCGCTTCCCCGAAGCTCAGAAGGATACGGATGTCTCAAAATAGAATCTCGTTTGACAACCGGGAGGCATTCACCTGGGGTTCCACTATTGACCATTTGCCGAATCGTAAGATGCTGTGCGGACATAGGTCGGCCAATCAACTCCGCTTTCAACTGATCCTGACAGCGAAAAAATAATACAGCAGAGTTATGCTGTTGCTGCATTAAACTGAGCATCGACGGTATTGAATCCACAACAAACCAGTCATCAGAATCCATAAAAACGATCCAGTCACCATTTGCGGCCATAGCTCCGGCATTCTTCGCAGCACTTACTCCAGCATTGTGCTGCAATTTTATTAGTTTTAACTGCCCGGAATTAATCTCATCGGCGTACTTAGATTCAATTTCATGCAAAGTACCATCACTCGATCCATCATCGACAACGACCAACTCGAAAAATGCACCTGATTGAACGAGGCTTAAACTACTCTGCAGAGACCTGTGCATGACATCTTGCCGGTTATAGACAGGAGTAACGACCGAAATTCTCTTCGGATAAGCACAGTCGTCATTCAATACTTTA
>CAMLNG010000151.1 GCA_946481195.1 uncultured Chromatiaceae bacterium | reverse complement strand
GTAACAGCCGGCATATTCTGTAACCCTTGTGAACTGGCAAGCCGTTGCAGCTTCACGCAACATCTGGGCTTCAACTTGATACAGGAGCCTCAGATGTCTTTGTTTATCCCTGCTTTTTCACGCCATACCCGCCACAATCCGGTTGTCGCCGTGACGTTGTTCGCGGGTATCTGCTTTGCGGCCATTGTTAGCGGCAACGCGCTGGCTGCGACTATGCCTGCAGAACAGGCGCAAACAGAACTGCCAGCTGCGGCCGCGGCAAGGCTGGCACAGCAATATGTCGATGCGACGTCAGGTTTTGATCAGGCCTTGCTGCAGCAAATTCTGGCCGCCGACTTTCAGGAAATTTCGCCGGTGGGTGAAGTAGACGCCAGAGCAAAAGTGATCAGTTTTTATCCCGCGGCGGCAAAAGCCAAAGCCCCGCCGGTCACAGCCAGCCTGAGCGAATTCAGCAGCCGGACTTACGCGGACCAGCTGGTTGTCAGCACTGCAAAACTTACTTATAACTTTGACGGTACGCCTCACAGCCGCAGTATGCGCGTGCAGTTTGTCAGCGCCTTACAACAGGGCCGCTGGCAGCTGGTGTCCACGCAGTTCACCGGCATCCCGGCGCCGAAACAATAAAGGGTTTATTGCGGCAACAAGCGCGGGCTCAGTATGCACTAGTCCCGCGCCAGCGCCATAACCACCAGCACAGCGCTATTACAGCCACCAGGCCCGGTACACTGGCTTCCAGACCAAAACTGCCGCCGGTCAGCCAGTCCGGGCTACCAGCAGCTGATACCGGATGGAGCATCCCGGTCTCGGTTGAGCCCGACACACCAAACCCCAATAAAGTGCCTTGGGTGAAATTCGCCATCAAATGCAGGCCAATCGGTAGCGCCAGGCTTTTGGTACGCAGATAGGCCAGACCAAACATGATTGAGGCGATAAAAATATTCACCAGGGCCAGATAGTTCCAGCTGTCACCTTGTTTGAGTGCGCCAGCATGATTCAGCACAAAATAAGCCGCCATCAACAGCTGTGCCGCCGCACTGCCCACACCGTCAATCAGACGCTGAAACATAAAACCACGGAAGGTCAGCTCTTCGGTCACCGCCACCCCGACAAACAACAGCACTGCCGCCGTGAATGCCGCAGGCGTCAGGCCCTGCCACTGCCAGCTGATTTGCCCAAGCAGAGTGAGTAACAAAGCCGGGATTGCCATTAAACCGGCACCGAGCAGCAGGCCAAGCAACAGCTGTTGCAACCAATGCCGGTTCAATGCGCCAAACAGCTGCGCCTGCGGTCTGCCATATAAACGCTGGCACAACAGCGACACCACCAGCACCAGCAACGCCTGCATCCAGGGTTCCAGGCTAAACCCCTGACTTTGACTGAGCAGCAAAAGCGGCAACAACCCCACCGCCAGCAGCAGAAAAAAGATGGCGATCCACCAGCCGTTTCGAAGTTCTGCCTGCTGATTTTTAAATATTGTTCTGAACATGCTGACTCCGAGTTGGTGCATTTTTCCGCTGGTGGTTAGGATGGCCCCTGAAGCCTTACCATAACGCGGCGACTGGGCGCTGTCATCCGGCTCTGATAAGCTCATCACCAGTTCAGCCTGAATCATGGAGTTTGGATGCCGCTTCCCCGCGCCAGTCAGCCTTTAGCCGGCCCACTCTGGCCTCTGTTACTCAAAGCCGGCCTGACATTATTAAAGCCCGGTCGGGCTTTTGGCGATGCACCACGCGAATATTGCCATCAGGCGGCCGCCCCCGCGCTGACAGAGCTTGATGCCTATCAGCAGTTTTTTAGCTTTGCACCCAACAGTGTGCCAATCTGTTTTTATTATCCATTACTGCAAAAAGCCCAGCTCGCCAGCATGTTGCAATGCCCTGGATTAAAAGTGGCGGGACTCATTCATCTGCACAATCACCTGCAGACGCAGCAGGAACTAACGCCGACACAGCTGTGCGACGGCGGCCCGCTACAGATCCAGACCCGGCTAAGCACTGTGCAGCATGCCAAAGGTTTATTACTGCGCGCCGAACAACAGGTGTGGCAACAGCAGCAACTGCTGCTAAGCGGCAACAGCGAATATCTGCTGCAAAAAGCGCCGCGTTCCGGGCCTAAAGCAGATGTGACCAGGCCACAGATCCAACCAGGACACCCTATCACTGACATCATCACCACGCCTGATGCGCCCCGTGCTTACGCCCGAATATCCGGTGATTACAACCCCATCCATTTATGGCGCTGGTCGGCACTGTTATTCGGCCAGCCCAGGCCCATTCTGCATGGCATGGCCAGTGCGGCGTTGTTGTGCCAGGCGTTAGGGCGACCAGTGCAACAACTGCAGCTGCAATTTAAAACACCGGTATGGCCGGGCATCCCGCTGCAACTGACGCAACAAAGTCATGGTGAATATGCCTTATGGCAACAAGACCGATTGTGCCTGTTGGCCAGTCTGCAATTTTGGCCTGATAAGACGGCAAGGCCGGATGCGGACTAACGTCAAACACCCACTGCGCCTGTTAAGACTGACGCTCTGTGGGCTTTGCCTCGCATGGTGGGCGAAGCCGCTGCAGGCCCAGCAGGCAATCAGAGCATTCACAACTACGGAATGGCAGCAACTGCAACAGCAGGCTGAACAATCCCCGCCACTGCCCACTCAGCCGTTAGCCGCATATTTTTCGGCCGGGCATTTTTTCCCGGCGTTACCACTACAGCCTCTACTGAGTGCTGACGGGCACTGGGTCTATTACTGGCGCCGGCAGGGCCAGCAATATTGGCTGTGCCGCAGTCAGGGCGATGGTGAAGAGCAGGTGCTGCATAAACAACGCGAAGTGCCGCCGCCACAGCTGATACTCAGTCGTGACCAACAGCAGCTGTGGCTGGCCGCATCCGATTTGTTGCAGTTGCTGGATATCCGGCGCAAAACGCTGCGGACAATCTGGCAGCCCGGTTTTGCTTTACCCGGCATCAGACCAAGTCCGTCCCGCCATAGTGCACAGCTGATTGAACTTAATGCTGACGGCGCTGTGCTGCAGTGGCAACAGGCGTCGACCAGTTACTGGTTTATCAACAACAACCATGCGGCCCGGCAAATCTGGCCAACACCACAGCGCCGCGCCTGGCAGGATAGCGCCGGCAAAGTGCTGTTCATGCAGCATGCTCAGGAACAAGAATCAGCCCAGACAGCAGCAGAAACAACATCAGGTCTGCTCCCGGA
Organism: uncultured Chromatiaceae bacterium; assembly: GCA_946481195.1. The sequence goes on along the minus strand of CAMLNG010000151.1, from coordinate 5,023 downwards.
CATCAGTGCTCAGCTGCGCAGCGCCGACGGCAAACTGCTGGCCACTGCCCGTTTGTATCAGCGGCTGTATTGGCACAGCGAAGATCCTGCCTGGCAAACTTTGCTGGACCAGCTGCAGGCATTCCGGCCGCAGTGCTCGATGCAGCTGCAAAGCACAGCGCTGGTTACACAAAAAAGCGCGGCGCCGGATAAAGTAAAAAGCGCAGCGTTTAAGCTGCTGGTCAGTTACTTCTGCAGCGATCAGACAGCTGCACAGCATCTGCTGCTGACGCTGGATACAGATCTGCAGATCCGCCAGCGCCTGCCACTACAGTTAAGTACCACAGCACCGCTGCCAGCTGGGGTGTCGCCGCAACAAGTGGCCTGGCAGGCACAAGACGGCCACACCATTCCGGGGCATCTGTATCTGCCGCCAGGCCGGCCACTGGCGCAAAGTCCACTGGTCACGCTGATCCACGGCGGCCCTTTTAGCCGCACCGACCCATCATACGACGTGCTGGTGCAATGGCTGGTCAATCACGGCGCTATTGTGCTGCAAGTGGATTACCGCAGTTCCGCTGGTTATGGGCCGGCTTTTATGCAGGCGGCGCAGGGCAATTTTGGCCCAGACAATCTGCTGCTCGACGATATTTTCAGTGGCCTGGATTTGCTGCTGCAAAACGGTATCGGCAACCCGGCGCAGCAAGCGGTGATCGGCCACTCTTTTGGTGGCTATCTGACCATTCAGGCGCTACAAGCACAGCCGCAGCGCTTTCGCTTTGGCCTGGCTCTGGCTGCGCCGGTCGATTTGGCGGCCACATTACAAGCTTATGTACCAACAGCCGCCACGCCGTTTGGTGAAAAATCCTTAAGTGACTTATTGCATGACGCTGCAGTACCCTGGCAGGACCCACATTGGCAACGCCAGCTCAGCGCAGCGTCACCACGCGCAAGGATCGCACTGTTGCAGCGCCCGCTGTATCTGTGGGCCGGTGGCCGTGACGACCGTATTGCGGCAGCGACTTTACAGCAGTTTCAGCAACAGGCGCTGGCACAGGGTAAAACAGTACGGCTGTGGCTGGACCCGGACAGCGGCCATCAGACCAGCACACTGCAAGGCCGGCGTCTGCAGTTTTATCTGGCTGCCAGTTTGCTGGTCAGTCATCTGCAATCCGGACCGCAGCCAAGCTTTGCACCGGCCGTCCACACCGATACCGGCAACCCGGAACTGGACCCGCTCGACGACATGTTGCAAGCACTGGAAGTCCGGCCAGTCACAGCTGGAAATTAACTTTTATTTAACTAAACTACAGAGACCATCCGAGGTCAGGACGACTGCCGGAGCCAACCACCCCAGAAGGATCTGCTGATGTGTAACCAGCCTTTGCGCTCCTGCGCGCCCCCACTCACCACCCTGCTCCATGCCAGATTTGCCTACACGTTGCTGTACTGCCTGCTGTTTAGTTTTAGTGCTGTGGTGCCTGCACAAATTGAACAGTTCAGCGTCGCGCAGTGCGCTCAGCTGGACGCTGCGCTGGAACTGAACCGCGAGCAGCAACGCCGTGGTTATCAACTGAAACAGGAGCTTAAAATCAAAGCGCAGCAGGCACAGCTCGAACTACAGCTGCAGTATCATTGCCAGCAACCACAAACTATACAACCGCGCCGGCGCGGCGCATCAACGGGTCAGAACACGCGGCCTGATAAATCCACATCCACCCAATCCAGACGCGCTGAACCGGTGAAAAATCCGGCCAGAAGTTCGCCGGCGGCCAGCCTGACCATCTCAGTGATCAGCGTCAAAGCGCCTTATCAGGGCGCCAAACAAAGGGCATGGCTGGCCTATTATCAGCCACCGTTTTATTGTTTTGGCGTGCGCCATACCGAGCGCATCCGCCAGTGCGTCGAGCAGCGCCAGCAGGCCCAACAGCGTTTTGAACAGCAATACAGCAAAGGGATAGCTGGCCACAGTCAATAACTTGTCTGACCAGTAACAGTCAGATATGCTGTGGCCCGGTTTTTCTGTTTTTGCGGAGTCACAATGCGCGTCACACTCAAACAAGCCCAGCGCATGCTGTTTTGGTTCGGTCTGCGATATATCCCGCTGATTGGTTTTTGCAGCCCGAAAATCCGCGAAATGTCGGACACGCACCTCGCGGTCAGCATGCCGCATACCTGGCGTACCAAGAACCATCTGGGCAGTATTTATTTTGGCGCTCTGGCGATTGGCGCCGACTTAGCCGGCGCTTTTCTGGTGTTCAGCAAAGCGCGGGAACGTGGCATCAACGCCAACTTTGCCTTTAAAGATGTCAAAGGCGAATTTTTAAAACGGCCGGAAGCGGAAGTCTGGTTTCGCAGCAATGACGGCGCCCTCATCGACGCCATGATGGACGAATCTATCGCCACCGGCCAGCGCATCAATAAAACCGTCAGTATCACAGTGACCTGCCCTTCGCTGCATGGCGACGAACCGATGGCGAAGTTTGAACTGACCTTGTCAGTCAAAGCGACCCGGAAAAAATAAGCCGCCGCCGGTTCAACCGGTAAAGCGGCGTGGCTGTAAGCCGGCGATTTGTGGCAAGACTTCGCGGATAAACTGCATAAAATGCGTGAGCCGCGCCGGATAATACCGCGCATAGGGATACACCAGATAGACCGGCAAGGCAGATGCCTGCCACTGCGGAAACACCGCCTGCAGCGCGCCATTTTCCAGCTCCTGACTAACAACCCAACGCGAGACTAAGGCGGCGCCGAGGCCGGCCTTTGCCGCGTCGCGGATCACGTATAAATTGTCGGAACTAAGTCTGGGTTTAATCGCAAAACGCACAGTCTGCGCCTGTTCCTGCTCAGTTAAACAGACTTCCTGGCGGTAATAGGTACTGAAGGCCAGCCAGGGCAGCCTGGCCAAATCGCTGACCTGCTGCAGCGGCGCATGCGCCGCCAATAAACCGGGCGCAGCCACCACCAGCCGTGGTACTTCGGCCAGCAACACGGCAACCAGCGCCGGATCTGTCACCGGGCCGACATGAATAGCACAATCGACCTGCTCGGCCAGGAAATCCGGCGCCTGATCATTGAGGCTCCAGTCGATTTGCAATTCCGGCCACTGCGCCAGATACGCCAGCAAAGGCGCCAGCAACTGTTCGCGGCCAAAAGCATGTGGTGCCCGCACCCGCAGCAAACCGGACGGCATGGCCGAACGCACATTGAGGTCATCAGTCAGCGCCTGCCAATCCTGCAGCAGTTGCCGCGCCCGTTGATAACAACGTTCGCCTTCGTCCGTCAGTTTCAGCTGATGAGTAGTGCGTAATAACAGCCGGCAATCCAGCAATTGTTCCAGACTGCGTAAGCGCCGGCTGACCGTGGGCTGACTGGTCCCCAGCTGCCGTGCCGCCGCTGACAAACTACCGGTCTCGACAATCCGTACCAGGGTTTGCAGCAGCTCTATTCTGTCTACGCTAAAAATTTCAGACTTGCTCATACTGATAACGTATAGCAGTTGTGCCAGTCAGGCAACTACCAGTGCCATGGCCGACGCTTTAGCATGCCGGGCATCCGCAGTTGTTTCCTGTTTTTGGAGTCTCTGATGCAAACTATTGCTTCGACCGAACCCGTTGCTACAACGGCTACTCCAGCCTTGTCTTTTGGCAAACTGCTAGCGCTGGCCGGCGCGACCGGCAGCAGCGTGGCGGCGATTTATTACAGCCAGCCAATCTTACCGCTTATATGCGCGGAACTTGGCAGTTCAGTCCGGCAAATCAGTCTGGTGCCCACCCTGACCCAATTTGGCTACGCCCTTGGCATTTTATTGCTGGTACCGCTCGGCGACCGCTTCAACCGCCGTAAGCTGATTCTGAGTAAAAGCCTGTTACTGGCGTTGACGCTATTGGCATTTAGCTTCAGCAGCGGCCTGCAAGGCTTGTTATTCCTCAGTTTACTGATTGGCTTGCTGGCCACTGTAGCGCAGGACATTGTCCCGGCAGTGGCGGCTTTGTCGGATCCGGCGCGGCGGGGCCGCACCGTCGGCACAGTGATGACAGGACTGTTGCTCGGTATTTTGTTATCCAGAACTGTCAGCGGTCTGGTCAGTGCCTGGGACAGCTGGCGTCTGCTATATCAGCTGGCCGCGCTGAGTATTTTGGCCAGTGGCGTACTGGCCTGGGCCATGTTGCCGGCCTTGCCCGGTGACCGCAGCCTGAGTTATGGCCGGCTGCTCAGCTCGATGCTCAGTCTGTGGCGACAATATCCGCTGCTGCGCCGGGCCGCACAGGCGCAGGCGCTGTTTTCGGTTGGCTTTGCCGCCTTCTGGTCGACACTGGCGTTAATGCTGGCCGATCAGTTTCAGCTTGGCAGTGCCGTGGCCGGGGCTTTTGGTCTGGCCGGTGCCGCCGGTGCACTCGCGGCGCCACTGGCCGGCGCTGCTGCAGACCGGCAAGGTGCTGGCAAAGTGACGTTATGGGCCGGTTTGCTCATCGCTATCAGTTTTGCCCTGATGTATGCGGTCAACTGGCTGCCGGCCAACCTGGCGCTGCCATTGTTGGTGCTGACCGTGATAGGTTTTGACCTGGGTGTCCAGACCGCACTCATCGCCCATCAATCTATCGTTTACAGTCTGGATGCAAGCGCCCGCGGCCGGCTCAATGCATTGCTGGTCAGCTGGATGTTTGTTGGCATGGCGGCCGGCTCTGCCGCTGCCGGTTTGCTCTATAGCCTGGCCGGTTTTCCGGCGGTGATTAGCCTGGCGCTCGCCGCCAGTCTGGCCGGCGTCTGGCTGCGGTTTGTCGCCCGGCAACAGCGCTGAAGGCACAGGTCTGCAACGGGCGGGTATTTGCATCAATTGCAGCCCGCCGCAGTTCTGCGTACACTGCGGTTTTTGTTGGCAGAGCCCGTTTTCAGAGAATTTCCGCATGCAACATTTACCCGGCAACCTGTTTATCCTGTCTGCGCCAAGCGGTGCCGGCAAATCCAGCCTGATCAATGCGTTACTGGCACAACATTCAGATATGCAATTAAGCGTGTCGCATACCACGCGGGCGCCGCGCCC
>CAMLNG010000150.1 GCA_946481195.1 uncultured Chromatiaceae bacterium | reverse complement strand
GTGGTTTATCCAGCGGTATCTGGCTGCGCATTATGGCCATGTCTCACCAGAACGGTTGTTATCTGGCCCTGGCCTGGAAAGCCTTTATCTGGCACTCGCTGCCTACCAGCAGCTGGATGTGCCGGCCAAAACAGCAGCAGAAATTGGTCAGCAGGCGCTCGATGGCAGCTGTGCGCTAAGCCAGGCGGTTGTCGCCCAGTTTTTTGCCTCGCTTGGCAGTCTGGCCGGTGATTTGGCGCTGACGTTAAGTACCTTCGGTGGCGTTTATGTTGCCGGTGGTATCACGCCGAAATTATTACCGCTACTGGAACAAAGCGAGTTTCGCAGCAGATTTGAAGCCAAAGGACGTTTTGCGGCGTTCAACCGGCAAATCGCAACTTACATCGTCACTGCAGAGCAACCGGGCTTACTGGGCTGTGCAGTTTATTTAAAACAAAAATTGGCGGGCTGATTATGTCGTTTTCTAACTGGCAGTTACAACCAGACACCTTATTTGCACAGGGGCCGGTGGTTCCGGTGATCGTGATTAAAGATCTGGCTACAGCTGTGCCCATGGCGAAAGCGCTGTTGGCCGGCGGTATCAAGGTACTGGAAGTCACTTTGCGCACTCCTGTGGCGCTGGAAGCTATTGCGCTGTTATCCAAAGAAGTTCCGGATGCTATCGTCGGCGCCGGCACTGTCACCACTGCTGATCAGCTGCAAAAAGTAGTAGAAGCCGGTGCCAAATTTGCTATCAGCCCGGGCCTGACCCGTGAACTGCTGGTTGCCGGTAAAGAAGCGCCTATTCCGTTAATCCCGGGCATTGCATCTATTTCTGAACTGATGGAAGGCACAGGATTGGGTTACACCCACTTCAAGTTCTTCCCGGCGGAAGCAGCAGGGGGCGTCAAAACGCTGAAGTCGATCCACGGCCCATTTTCGGATATCCGTTTCTGCCCAACAGGTGGGATCAACGAGAAAAACTTCCTGGAATATCTGGCGCTGCCAAATGTGCGTTGTGTGGGCGGTAGCTGGATTGTGCCGGATGATGCGATTGTTGCCGGTGACTGGGACCGTATTACCCAGCTGTGTAAAGACGCAGTGGCCAAAGCGCAGGGTTAATACTGCTGCTTGGAAAAAAACCGGCTCTGGCCGGTTTTTTTGTGTTTGTGCTGGACATTAGGCGTGCTGCACCTGCGCCAGGGCTTCATCCAGCACCTGCCACAGCCGAGGATCCGCACATTGACTGATATTGACCCGCATAAACTGGTCGGCGTCCGGCCATTGACTGAAATTTGGCCCGGGCGCCAGCACGACTTGCCGGCTGGCAGCGTACGCTGTTAGTGCCCGGCTGCTGACGCCTTGTGGTAGGCGTAACCACAAGGCAAAACCGGCATCGGGCAAATACCAGGGCTGGATATCACGTGCTGCAAACCAGGCCACCACGTCACGACGTAAAGTATCAAGGCGCTGATGGAGTTGTTTTAAATGCCGCCGATAGCTGCCGCTCGTCAGCACCTGATACACCACGCGTTCAACAGTGGCTGGACTCGAAGTGCTGGTGATGAGCTTTAAATCGGTTAAGGAAGCAATTAACTGTGGCGAGGCGGCGATATAACCAACCCGCAAATCAGCAGAGATAGTCTTGGACAAACTCCCCAGATACACACCTTCCTGCAAGCCGGTCAGGCTGGCATAACGCAGCGCCGGTTGTTGCTCAAAATCAGCGTAAATATCATCTTCAATCAGCAGTACCTGATGTTGTTTCAGCAAAGACAACACCTGCACCGCTTTGGGCGGACTGACGCAAGTGCCAACCGGATTGGACAATACGGAATTGGTCAGATAGGCCCGCACTTTATGGCTACTGAGCAATGAACTTAGCGCGACCAAATCCGGGCCATCAGTACAACGGGGCAGATACAACAGCTCCAACTGGTGTAGCCGTAACATCGCCTGAAAATTGTAAAAACCCGGGTCATCGACTATCACTTTGTCACCGGGTTTCAGCAGCAGGCGCAGCACTAAATCCAGCGCATGGGTCGCGCTATTGGTCAGTAGCAGTTGCTGTGGCGCTAACGGGATGCGTAGTTCACCCAGCCGGTTGACCAGGTACTGCCGCAGCGGCAGATAACCCTGCGCCGGGCCATAGTCCGTCAGCGCCTGTTCCTGCCGGGCTATTTCTTTCAGTGCCGCGCGGATCTCCTGTTGGGGCAGAAAATCCGGTGTCAGCCAACCGGCCGCTGGCTTTAGCCAATGCACTTCGCGCTGTAAAGTCTGACGCATCAACGCCACTTCACCGGCAAGCTCGCTTGGGCTGCTGTTTTCCTGTAGTTGCAGTGCCGGATTGCGCCTCGCGACAAACACCCCGCTGCCGGGCCGGCTTAACACCAAACCCTCGGCATTGAGCCGCTCATATACGTCCGCCACAGTAAATTTACTGATGCCTAAAAACGCAGCCAGCGCGCGCACCGAAGGCAGACGGGCACCCGCCGGCCAGCTGCCTTGCTGAATTTGTTGTTTACTTTGTTGCAGCAACTGCTGAGTCAGGCCCTGTGCGGCTGCACTGTCGAGCTGAAAATCCTGTAACGCCACCTGCATGGCTCTTCTCCCGCCTGTTACTGACTGTCATGGCTAAACAGCCAGTACAGTTTGAAATTAACCTAGACAACTGTCCTGAGTGTACAGGTATTTCTGCGTTATTGTCAGTCGCAGATCAGATTGCAGGTGCAAAGCAGGGAGTTTTTATGTCAGAGCAGGTTTTGCCAAAGAACACAGTCAACACTCAGGCGCTATCACCAGTGAGCGTCGCTTATTTTTGGGGATTAAGCGGCGTACTGATGTTTTCCGGCGGGCTGGTTGCCACCCGCATGGCGGTGCTGGAGCTACCGCCAGTGTTTGTCGGTGCCGGCCGTGCTGCGGTTGCCGGCATCTTAAGCCTGCTATTGTTAGTCGCCTTAAATCAACGATTACCAGCGCGGCGTCATTGGCCCGGTTTATTGGTAGTCGCTGTTGGCGCCGTTTTTGCCTATCCACTGCTGTCTGCGTTGGCTTTGCAGTGGACTGATGCCAGCCACGCCACATTAGTCACAGCGCTGATGCCGCTTTTTACCGCTATTTTTGGCGCCTGGCTGAGCCGGCAAGTCCCCCGGTTTGGTTTTTGGCTGTTTGCCTGTTGTGGAGCGCTGCTGGTACTCGGTTATAGCCTGGCTCAGCATAATATCCACACTTTGGCACTGGCAGATGCGTTGTTGTTACTGGCTTGTCTTTGCTGCGGTCTGGCTTATGCCAAAGGCGCCATGCTGGCAAAAGAACTCGGCAGCTGGCAGGTCATTTGCTGGGCGCTGGTGCTGTCTTTGCCACTGTCATTGCCCTGGACCTTGTCACAGCTGCCGGCAATTCCTGCAGCGACCATCTCTGTTTCCGCCTGGCTGGGCTTTGCTTATCTCTCGGTATTTTCGATGTTTCTTGGATTTTTCGCCTGGTATCGCGGTTTATCTTTAGGTGGCGTCGCTCAAATCAGTCAGCTGCAACAACTCAGCCCGTTTTTAGGCCTTGGCTGGGCCGCTTTGTGTCTCGGTGAGCACATCACTCTGACACAACTTGGGCTCGCGGCGCTGGTGGTGCTTTGTATTGTCCTGGGGCGGCGTTTTGGTTAGTGAAACTTTTGTGATCTACCGGCTTTGCTGTATGCCGGCGTAGCAAAAATTTGGGTTAGCCGCTATAATAGCGCGCTTTTTGTCCCGGCCATGCGCCGGGCTTTTTTTGCTAACACGCTAACGGGCCCGACCGGCCAACAGGAACCCCTGACTGTGATCTCTACTGCCAATATTACGATGCAATTCGGCGCCAAGCCGCTGTTTGAAAACATTTCGGTTAAATTCGGTCAAGGTAACCGCTATGGCCTGATCGGCGCCAACGGCTGTGGTAAATCCACTTTTATGAAGATCCTGAGCCGTGAACTGGACCCGTCTGGCGGTATCGTTATGGTTGAGCCAAATATGCGCGTCGCCAAGTTACACCAGGATCAGTTCGCCTTTGAACAATACAGTGTTATCGACACCGTGATCATGGGCCACGCCGAACTGTGGCAGGTCAAAGCCGAACGCGACCGCATTTATTCCAGCGCCGAAATGACTGAAGAAGACGGCATGAAAGTAGCCGATCTGGAAGTCGCTTTTGGTGAGATGGATGGTTACACCGCAGAATCCCGTGCCGGTGAATTGTTATTAGGCGTCGGTATTCCGGTAGAACAACACTTTGGCCCGATGTCCGCGGTAGCACCAGGCTGGAAACTGCGGGTGTTGCTGGCGCAGGTGCTGTTTGCCGATCCGGACATCATGCTGCTCGACGAGCCAACCAACAACTTGGATATCAATACCATCCGCTGGCTGGAAGATACGCTGGCAGAGCGTAACAGCACGATGATTATCATCTCGCACGACCGTCACTTCTTAAACAGCGTCTGTACCCACATGGCCGACCTCGACTACGGTGAACTGCGGTTATATCCGGGCAACTACGACGAATACATGCTGGCTGCAATGCAGGCGCGTGAACGTCTGATGTCGGACAACGCGAAGAAAAAAGCCCAGATTGATGAATTAAAAGCCTTCGTGGCGCGTTTCTCAGCCAATGCCTCCAAAGCCCGTCAGGCGACTTCACGCGCCAAGCAGATGGACAAAATCAAGCTGGAAGAGGTCAAAGCCTCCAGCCGCGTTAACCCGTTTATCCGCTTTGAACAGCAGAAACAGCTGTATCGTCTGGCACTGGAAGTAGAAGGTCTGAGCAAAGGTTTTGACAAAACTCCAGTACTGAAAAACGTCAGCATGATGATTGAAGTCGGCGAAAAGGTCGCCATCCTTGGCGCCAACGGTATCGGTAAAACCACGCTGCTGAAGTGTCTGGTTGGCGAATATCCGGTCGACGGCGGCCTGGTGAAATGGTCGGAAAACGTCAATATCGGTTATTACGCGCAGGACCACGAATACGAATTCGCCGGCGAGATGAAAGAAATGACGCTGTTTGACTGGATGTCTTACTGGAAACAACCATCAGACGACGAGCAGGCCGTACGCGGTATCCTCGGCCGTTTGCTGTTCAGCCAGGACGACATCAAAAAGAAAGTCAAAGTGTTGTCTGGTGGTGAAAAAGGCCGGATGTTGTTTGGCAAACTGATGCTGCAACGGCCGAATATCCTGATCATGGACGAACCAACCAACCACCTAGATATGGAATCAATTGAGTCGCTGAACCTGGCGCTGGAATTGTTTAAAGGCACTTTGTTGTTTGTCAGCCATGACCGCGAATTCGTGTCCTCGCTGGCTACCCGCATTATCGAAATTACCGATAATGACGTGCGTAACTTTGTCGGTAGCTACGACGATTATCTGGCGCAGCAACTGGCGCTGGCGTGATTTAGCCTGCTCATTTCGCATAGAAAAGCACCTCCGGGTGCTTTTTTTATTGATTGCAGCCTCAACAAAGTAAATTATCCGGCTTTCTTAATCCATTTACCCGTGTAGGGGCTTTTCAGCACCTGAACCTTGTCTTAGGATGGTTCTTCAATAATAAGAAGTCGGGGAATCTCATGTTTTTTAATCGTGCGCTGAAAGAAGAAAATCAACAACTCAGAGAGCAGCTCAAAGAAGCACAACGCCAGGCCAGGGACAGCACACAACAGTTTGAACATCAACTCACCCAGCTCGAACAGCAACTACAACAGTATGCCGCAGCACAGCAGCAAAACCAGTGGCAGGAATTGCAATTGCAAGGTGGTGAAGTACTGAACGCGGTTCGCAATAGTCTGGGGCGCCATGCCGAGGACCTGATCGCTGAGCGCACAGCTTTGGCCAGACTGGAAGATATTTTTGGGCAAACCCAAAGCGCCATCCGCACCCTGGAAGACCGCGCCGTGCAAATTACTGAACATGCCAACCAAAGCGCTGCGACCGCAGCAGTACTGGACGGCACTGCCAGCTCCATCAATCAGCTGATCTCCAGTATTCAGGAAATTTCCGACCAGACCAACTTACTGGCACTCAATGCCGCCATCGAAGCAGCGCGGGCCGGTGAAGCAGGCCGTGGTTTTGCCGTCGTTGCCGACGAAGTCCGCCAGCTCGCCGGTAAAGCCAATGAAGCCAGTAAACAAATTGAAAGCCTGATCCGTAAAGTTATAGAACAAACCAATAACATCAAAACCATGGTGTCGCACAGCCAGCAAAGTGCTGCCGATGTGTCCTTGTCATCTAAACAAATTGATTCAGTGGTCAACGAAGTTATTAACCGCTCGGAAGCGATGAAAAAATTGATCCGCAGCACCACGACGCTGACCTATTTAGATGGCCTGAAAATGGACTATGTCAGCTGGAAAGCCAGTGTTTATCAGGCTATTGCCCAACAACGTGACCTGACTGCTTCACAAGCTGAACAAAAATTTCAGCAATGGTGCGGCAGTGGTGGTTATGGCGCCAAGCATTATGGCCAGCTCAGCAGTTTCCGCAGCATCGAAAGCCCGCACCGGGGCATGCATCAGGCAGCCCGTGAAGCGGTGCAGGCCGGTCGCAATGGTGATACCGCAGCCCTAGCGCGTGCACTTGGTCAGATGGAAGATGCAGCACAACAAGTCGTAGCGGCGATAGAGCGGCTGCAACAGGATGTGCGGGCGCAGTAAATCAACAGGCTGTTTGACCTGAGACAATAGTCGTACTGTCAGCCTTTTTGTTCTTATGCCAAGATATGCAGATACTCAGTCCGGCGCTTAGCAGATAAGCAGGCGCCGGCTGGTTAACTTGCAGATAACTCGCCAGATCCGCAGCATTTGTCGCGGCAATCACCGAAGGACCGTTGTGTTTTGCCTCTGAATTAATCAGATCCCCCTGATCACGACGGAGTAAGTTTTATGTTTTTTACCTCAGCGTTAAAGCAACAGGTTGCCGAACTCGAACAACAACTGCAGCAACAGAAAATAAAGCACCAACAGGAACTCAGCGAACTGCAGCAGCAGTTGCAGCAACAACTGACTGAAAAAGAGCAGGGCCTGCAACAGGCGAATAATCAGCAGTCCGTTTGCGCTACTATGCTAATGGGCGGCGGGATGCTAAGCCAGATCCGTGAAGAGCTGGTAAAAAATGCCGCTGAGCTTGAGCACGAGCATCAGGCTTTAACCGCGTTGGATGAGATATTCGGCCAGACGCATCAGGCACTGTCGAATCTCGACCAGCGTGCCGGCCAAATCAGTAAAGACGCCGAACAGAGTGCGTCTGTGACTGCGGTACTGGATGGGACGGCGAATGCCATCAACCAGCTAATCTCCAGCATTCAGGAAATTTCCGATCAAACTAACCTCTTAGCCTTAAATGCCGCCATTGAAGCAGCGCGGGCCGGTGAAGCAGGGCGTGGTTTTGCCGTGGTTGCAGACGAAGTGCGCCAGCTCGCAGGTAAAGCCCATCAGGCCAGCAATCAGATTGAGCAGCTGGTGCGCCAAATCATCGACCAGACCGGACAAATCCGTAGTATGGTCGAGCAAAGCCGGCACAGTGCAACTGATGTTGCCACATCGAGTAGCCAGATAGGGACTGTGGTCGCGCAGGTGATCAACACTTCAGGTCATATGCAGAGTGTGATCAGCCAAAGTGCCACCATGGCATTTCTGAATACCGTCAAACTCGACCATGCCGTCTGGAAACACCATGTCTATCAGTTGATCCAACAACAACGTTATGACGACAGTGTGAACGCCCATACGGAATGCCGGTTAGGCCGATGGTACTTTGAAGGCGAAGGTAAAAAGCGCTATAGCGGCAAACGCAGTTTCCAGTTACTGGATGCACCACACAAGGCGGTCCATCAATCGGGCCGGGAGGCTCTGGCGGCTGGGCAACGCGGTGATTTTTCCACGATGCAGCAGGCTCTGCTGCAAATGGAGCAGGCCAGCACTCAAGTGACTGATCTCATCACACAACTGCAACAGGATATTCGGCACTGAGTGCACCCGTCACAAAGGCCAGCTGCGCAGCTGGCCTTCGCGGTCGGTATTTTATACTTTGAGTTGGCTGGCTTGTACCAGTAAGTCTGAACTAAGACGCTGTTGTACTTCAGACTGTTCAGCCAGCATGGTCATCGCGCTGTCTGTTTCCACCGCTGACTGGTGAATTTGCGCCAGTGCGGCACTGATTTGCTGACTCCGGGCACACTCCTCGCTGCCAAGACGATGAATATGTGTGGCGGTCTGAACAATTCTGGCGGCTGCGGCACGAATTTGCGTCAACATGGCATCGGCGTGCGCCGCACT
>CAMLNG010000149.1 GCA_946481195.1 uncultured Chromatiaceae bacterium | reverse complement strand
CGTTAACTCACCGGTCTGGGTTTTAAACAGCGTACCGCTGCCGCCGATGATGTCGCCCAAGTCCCACTTTTTGAAGCCTTCGTTGTAGACGTTTTCTGCCAGACTGTCGCGGGCAACGTACAGCTGAATTTTGCCGCCAACGTCCTGAATAGTGGTGAAGCTGGCTTTACCCATGATGCGGCGCAGCATCATCCGGCCGGCCACCGTCACGCGGATTTTTTTCTCTTCCAGCTCTTCTTTGCTCAGGTGCTCGTACTGCGCCAGAATTTGCTCAGAAGTGGCATCACGGCGAAAATCGTTTGGAAACGGATTGCCTTGTTCACGCAGCGCAGCCAGCTTATGTTTTCGCTCGGCGATCAGCTTATTGACGTCCTGATGTTCTTCAATCGGATTGTTCTGTTCAGACATTTTAAGTTCCTGATTTTAAGCGAAAATTACAAACCGGCTTTTAAGCTGGCTTCGATAAATTTGTCCAAGTCCCCGTCCAATACAGACTGGGTATTGCGCGTTTCGACGCCGGTACGCAAATCTTTGATGCGTGAATCGTCAAGCACGTATGAGCGGATCTGACTGCCCCAGCCGATATCGGATTTGGTGTCTTCCAGTGCTTGTTTTTCCGCATTTTGTTTCTGCAATTCAAACTCATAGAGTTTGGCACGCAGTTGTTTAAAGGCGTTGTCACGGTTTTTATGCTGCGACCGGTCGTTCTGACACTGCACCACGATATTGGTCGGGATGTGGGTGATCCGCACCGCAGAATCAGTCCGGTTAACGTGCTGACCACCGGCGCCAGACGCACGGTAAGTATCAATCCGCAGGTCAGCCGGGTTGATTTCGATTTCGATATCGTCATCGATTTCCGGTGACACAAACACCGAGGCAAAAGAGGTATGACGGCGGTTGCCGGAGTCAAACGGGCTCTTGCGCACCAAACGGTGTACGCCGGTTTCGGTACGTAACCAGCCATAAGCGTATTCGCCGGTGAAGTGGATAGTACAACCTTTGATACCGGCGACGTCGCCGTCTGTGACTTCGTACAGTTCCGGGCTAAAACCTTTGGCTTCACCCCAGCGCAGATACATCCGCATCAGCATGCTGGCCCAGTCCTGCGCTTCAGTACCGCCAGAGCCGGCCTGAATGTCGAGGAAGCAGTGGTTGGAGTCATTTTTGCCGGAGAACATGCGGCGGAATTCGAGTTTAGCGAGCTGGGCTTCGAGATCAGCCAGCTCAGTCTGGGCTTCAACAAAAGTTTCTTCGTCTTCAGCTTCAACGGCCAGTTCGACCAGACCGGCGACATCTTCGAGGCCCTGGTCCAGTTTATCGATAGTGTTGACGATTTGTTCCAGCGCTGAACGCTCTTTACCGAGCGCCTGCGCTTTTTCCGGATTATTCCAGACGGCAGAATCTTCCAGTTCGCGGGAGACTTCTTCTAACTTTTCTTTCTTTGCATCGTAGTCAAAGATACCCCCGAAGCACGTTGGTGCGTTCAGTTAAGTCTTTGATACTGTTATAAACCGGATTGACTTCAAACATGATTTTGCCAGACACCTGAAAAAATAGGCGCAGATTGTAGCAAAATTTCAGCCTGAGGTGCAGCCTTTTCCAGCGTTATGGATGGCTGCGGCTTGGCGTCAGGCTGGCCATAAATGCCGCACCAGCAATTGCAGGTTCTGCTGGTCACGAAACTCGTTAATATCCAGCTGATACGCCAGCTCCACCTGCTGAATTTGCGGATTTGGCCAGCTTTTGATGTCGGCATTAAACCAGATGGCATCAAATAGTTTACCGTCTGCACCCTGCAGCAGCATTTTCAGATGTTTTTCCGCCAACAACCTTTGTTGCACCAACTTAAACCGGCCATGAAACACCGGCTCCGGAAAAGCCTGGCCCCAGGGACCGGCATTTTGCAGCAGTTGTGCCAGGCTGATATCCAGCTCCTGCGGCTGCAATTCACCGTCGCTGTAGACCACAGCGGTTAAGTGTTCGGGCTGGATAAAACGGCTGGCCTGCTTGCTTAATGCCTGCACAAAAGCGTCGAATTGCGCTTCGGCAATAGTGAGGCCTGCAGCCATGGCATGACCACCGAATTTTTTAATCAGACCCGGCTCGGCCGTCGATACGGCTTCGAGTAAATCGCGCATATGTACGCCAGCGACCGAACGGGCCGAGCCTTTCAGTTCACCATTGTCGCCGCGGGCAAAGGCAATCACCGGTCTGTGCCAGGCTTCTTTGACGCGACCGGCCAGAATGCCAATCACACCCTGATGCCAGTCGTTTTGATACAAACACAAACAGGACGGTAGATCTGTCCCCTTTAAAGCCAAACGGCTGAGCGCGGCCATTGCTTCGGTCTGCATGCCCTGCTCGATTTCGCGCCGCTCCAGATTCAGGCTATCCAGCTCTGCCGCCAAACGCCGTGCATTATTAATATCGGGCGACAACAAACAGGCGATGCCAATCGACATATCATCGAGCCGGCCCGCTGCATTTAACCGTGGCGCTAAGGCAAAACCAAAATCCTGTGCCGTCAGTTTGGCTGCTTTGCGGTTTGACACATCAATCAGCGCCTGAATACCTGGCCGGACTTTGCCGCTGCGGATACGCTGCAGGCCCTGATGCACCAGGATGCGGTTGTTGCGATCCAGCGGTACTACGTCGGCGACAGTACCAAGCGCAACTAAATCCAGCAGCTCCGCCAGATTTGGCTCTGGTAATTGTGTAAAAGCGCCCTGTTCACGCAGCGCAGCGCGTAAGGCAAGCAACAAATAAAATGCGACCCCCACACCCGCCAGCGCTTTGCTGTGGAATTCGCAGCCAGGTTGATTGGGATTGACTATGGCATCGGCGTCCGGCAATTCGGCACCGGCCAGGTGATGATCGGTGACCAGCACCCGCACGCCGGCCGCTTTGGCCCGCGCTACACCTTCAATGGCAGAAATACCGTTGTCGACGGTGACAATCAGTTCAGCACCATGCCGGAGCGCCAGCTCAGCCATTTCGACTGACAGGCCATAGCCATATTCAAAGCGGTTTGGCACTAAAAAATCGACATTGGCAAAGCCCAAAGCGCGTAAACCGGCCAGCAAGGTTGCGGTACTGGTGGCGCCATCAGCGTCGAAATCACCGACGATCAGAATACGCTGCTGTTGCTGCCGGGCATCCAGTAACAATGCCACGGCCTGTGGCATACCTTTGAGCAGCTGATAAGGCAACAGTTGCTGAGCACTGCGCCCGAGGTCATTGGCATCTGCCAACCCGCGGTGTGCATACAGACGCTGTAACACCGGATGCACAGGTAAGGAAAACGCGGCCGGTGCTGATACCGGCCGGACTTGCAGAGTTTTATGCAGGGTCATTGGGCTTATCGTTTAGCCAGTTGAGTTAATGCAGCTGCCAAAGCCGCAGCCGGCTGATACCCCGGGATTAAACTGCCATCCGGCAGCACTATGGCTGGCGTGCCGCTAATGCCAAAACTTTGCCCCATATGGTACTGCGCGGCGACGTTTGTGGCGCATTTCGCCACAGAAACTTCACTGCCAGATTTTGCTTTGTTCATGGCGCCTTGTTTATCTTTAGAGCACCAAATCGATTCTAAGGTATTAAAAGTCTGGCTGTTTTCGCCACCGCGCGGATACGCCAGATAACGCACTGTGATACCGGCATCCAGATAATCCTGCATTTCACTGTGCAGTTTGCGGCAATAACCACAATCGGTATCAGTGAACACAGTCACGGCGAATTTTTCATTTTTCGCTTTAAATTCAATCGCAGACGCCGACATTTGCTTCACACCAGCCTGACGCATCGGCTTCATCACTTCTTCATTGACGTGCACTTTGTTTTTTAAATCAAAGACTTCACCCTGGATCAGGTACTGGCCATCCGCGCTCGCGAAAAACAAGCCCCGGTCAGTAAACACCTGCAATAAGCCCGGAACAGGCGCGTTGGCCACTGAAGTTGGCTTAAGTCCCAGTTCTGCCAGTTGCTGGGCCAGTTTGGGCTCAACAGGTAAAGCGGCAGGTGCCGCCAGTAAAGACACAGAAGGCAACGCCAGCAATAATGCGGCACAGAATTTTTTCATGATAAATCCTTGATCATCCTAACCTCGCGGATGATGTAACTGATGTAACTGCTTTAACCGCAGCTGGGCAACATGGGTATAAATCTGTGTGGTCGACAGATCACTGTGGCCCAGCAACAACTGTACGACGCGCAAATCCGCGCCGTGGTTCAATAAATGGGTGGCAAAAGCGTGGCGCAAGGTATGCGGCGACAACTCTGCATTAATGCCGGCCACTTTCGCATAAAACTTAATCCGGTGCCAGAACGTCTGTCGCGTCATTTGTCCCCCCCGCTGACTTGGGAACAGCACATCAGTCGGCTCGCTCAGCAATAAAGGCCGGCCATGCGCCAGATAACGCTGCAGCCAGTCGGCGGCTTCTTCGCCAAAAGGCACCAGCCGCTCTTTCGAGCCTTTGCCAAAAACCCGCAATACGCCCTGGCGCGCATTCACCTGCGGCAAGGTCAGGCTGACCAGCTCGCTGACCCGCAGGCCTGACGCATACAGCAGTTCCAGCATCACTTTGTCGCGAAACTGAATAGCTTCATTTAAATCCGGTGCCGCCAGCAAAGCAGTGACATCTTGTTCTGACAAGGTTTTCGGCAGTGGCTGACCAAGTTTGGGGTTTATCACACCAGCCAGCGGATTGTGCGTAATGTCGCCGCGCTGATGCAAAGTCTGAAAAAATCGCCGCAAGCTACTGAGCAGCCGTGCCGTGCTACGTGGCGACAAGCCTTTGTCGTAGCGGCTGGCCAGAAAGGCTTCCAATAAAGCCGCATCTGCCTGTGGAAATGACAGTCCCTGTTGTTCAGTGAAACAAGCAAGCTGACGCAAATCAGTACCATACGCTGCTAACGTATGTGCGCTGACGCCATCACTGAGCCAGAGTTCGTCGAGAAACTGTGTGATCAGTGCCACACTCGGCATTGAGGGCTGTTGTGCGCGTTGGCGGCGATCAGTCATGAGCAACCTTGGCCGCAATGCTGAACTTGGGCCGGCTTTTCCCCTCTGTTACAATCCGCCCAGCCTGGCTTGTGCCAAAACCGCTTTTTTGGATGTGATTGATGAATATTGCCATTTTCTACGGGTCCACCACTTGTTACACCGAGATGACTGCCGAGAAGCTGAAAGTCTTGCTGGAGTCAGATCCGGCTTTGCCAACCAACAGCAGTGTATCACTGCACAACATCAAACAGCAGCCACTACAACGGATGCAGGATTATGATGTGCTGATCCTGGGGATCTCCACCTGGGATTTCGGCGAGTTACAAGAAGACTGGGAAGCGCATTGGGACGACATCGCCAATGTAAACCTCGATGGTAAAATCGTCGCCATTTTTGGCATGGGTGATCAGATTGGCTACACCGAATGGTTTGTTGACGCGATGGGTATGCTGAGTGACGCCATCGCCGGTCAAAATTGTCAGCGCATCGGCTTCTGGTCAACTGCAGGCTATGAATTCGAAAAATCCAAAGCAGTCACACCGGACGGTGAATGGTTTGTGGGCCTTGCACTTGATGAAGAAAATCAGTACGACCAGACCGACAGCCGCCTGCTCGGCTGGACCGCCCAGATCCTGGCGGAAATGACAGAGTTAACTAGTTAATTGCGCTGTAAGGTGCATTTTTGCTGGTTTTCTCATCGATATCACGCTAAGTGCATGATTCTGCTCAGACCAGTCCTGGTGGAAAAAAGTGCACAAATGTTAAAATAACGCTTGCCACTCTTATTTTATCTGCATAAAATGCGCGACATCGAAAGGCAAGACAGTTGAAAGACTGCTCACGCAAAGCTTCGGGTCTAAGGGTTAAAAAACCTATGACAGCCGGGCTGCCATCCCAACATCACCGGGATGAAGATTTGCAAAACGTGCTACGTTTTTGCGTCTGTGCAGGAGTCCTGCTCGCCTTTCATCGTATCCCCCTGACTTGATAATTGCCTGACGGCACCGGAGTTAACGATGAACTTTAAAGCACTGTCTGTAATCGCTGTTGTAGTAAGCCCACTGTTTGCCATCACCCCAGCCAGCGCCGACGAGCAAATCGCCCAGTCTTTGTGTTCATACGTGGCAGCAAACGACAAAAACAGCATCCGTAAAACGCTGTCAGACAATCGTATGCGCATCAAAAACGTTTATGACGGCATCCAGTGTGACGGCCTGCCGCTGATCCGTTTTGCCATCAAACACAACGCCGCTGACGCCGCTGAATTTATCGTCAAACAATTACCAGGCAGCCAGGTTGCCGCTTCAGGTGACGTGGAATGGGCGCAAAGCAATGGCTTCGCTGCATCGCCAATCATCGAAACAATCAAAGCGCGCAGCGCAAGCTAATTCACACTTTTTAGCGCAGAATATCAGCCCGCTTTGCTTTGCAGCAGCGGGCTGATTTCATTTTGGAACCACTGTTGTAGCTTTGGTTCTGCCCTAACCAGCATCACTTCAAAACAGCCATTAAAACCGGCATAAGCCTGTATCGCTTTGGCAAACTGCTGCACAAACCGGCTTTTCTGCAGCCACTGTGGTGCCAGCTGCAAATGTTGCAATAACAACAGCCCTTGGTCGCGCTGTGCTTTGACATCAACCAACCCGACATATTGCGTGCCGTAAAATACCGGCAAACTGTAATAACCGAATTGACGTTTTTCCGCCGGTACATAGATTTCCAGCTGATAGTCTGCACCAAACCAATGCTGTAAACGCTGGCGCTGGATCAGCAGATTATCAAACGGATTCAGCAAATAGACCTGAGTCGCCTTCGCAGGCAGCTGCCATTGTGAGTTCTCGGCATAATAACTTTGCCCCTGATACAAAAAACTTTGCAACACGCCGCTGTGCGCCAGCTCCCGCAGCAGCGCTGTCACCGGTGCTTTCATGCCGGGCCGGAGATAACTGATTTGAGCGGCAGTGCCGGCGACGTGGCACTGCAAAAAACGCTCAATCAGATGCAAAGCATATTCACGCTCGTCCGGAACCCGGCAATCGGTGCCAGCCGGTAACACTCGTTCGGTCAGGTCCAACACTTTCTGGAAACGCTCGCGGCGCACCACCATCAGCTCGCCTTGCATAAAGAGCTGCTCCAGTGCTTTTTTCGCCGGCTGCCAATCCCACCAGGGGCCACTGGCCTCAGTCGTTTTAGCAAAATCGGCCGCCTTGAGCGGTCCTTCAGCGCGAATTCTGGCCCGCACTTCACGCATTTGCTGATGATCCGGCGCAAACCAGTGTTTCTGACCCTGTTGTAGCTGCGCTTTGCGATACAGGCTGAAACGGAAATCCCGCATCGGTAGAAACGCTGCGGCATGGGACCAATATTCAAAAATTTGCTTTTTTTCTAATAAATCATCCAGCCACTGTGGCTGATAGTTTTTCACCCGGTTAAATAACACATGGTGGTGCGCGCGCTCGACCACATTAATGGAATCTATCTGCACATAACCAAGTTGTTCAATGGCTTGCAATGTGCCGCTGCGCCGGCTTTGCGGGGTACTTAAATGCTGTTTCGCCAGCAGCAGCTGTAAAAACTCCGTGGGTGAAAGCGGCAGCGTTGTCGACATCCTGTTTCCTCAGAACTTCAGATAAAAATCCGCCAGCAGCTGGCGATAGGCCGGACTATAGTGCCCTTGTTCGTCACGCACCAGCAACACCGGCAGCGCTTCATGGGTTTGGGGAACAAGCCCAAGCTCGAGTAACTGCCGCGCCGGGGTTTTATCCGGCTGGCTCTGGACCGGCTGCGACCTGATTAAGTGCCAGCCGTTGTCTTTAGCCAAAACCAGCAAACGCTCAGCTTCCGACACAGGTAAAATCAGGCTAAAGCGGCCTGTTGGCGCCAGCAACATGGCCGCTGTCTGCAACAGATCGGCAAATGGCAGCAGCGCATTGTGGCGCGCCAGTTGTTTCTGCTGGTCCGGATTGGTTAATGCGGCAGTGAAATATGGCGGATTTGATATGATCTGCTGATAGCGACGCTGTGCTAAGTGGTCAGCGCTGCCCGGATAGGTTAAAATATCCCGTTCGATAACCCGGATCCGGCTTGGCCATGGACTCTCGAGTACATTCTGCCTGGCTTGTCCGGCGGCAGCACTGTCCAGCTCCACGGCATCGATAAGCTGCATTGCCCCGGTGCGCTGCGCCAGCATCAGACTCAGAATGCCGCTGCCACAGCCAATATCCAGGCAATCACCGCTGGCAGGCGCTGAAGTCCAGGCGCCCAGCAACAATGCATCAGTGCCGACTTTCATCGCACAGTGCTGATGTG
>CAMLNG010000148.1 GCA_946481195.1 uncultured Chromatiaceae bacterium | reverse complement strand
GGAATAACAGGCTTAGCTGAAGCAAAAAACGCGGCTTTTGCCGCGTTTTTTTATTGATGATAAGTGGCGGTCAGGGTTTTGCGGCCTAAGGCCTGATGATTCAGCATATAACCGACCACAGCAGCAGATGGGTCTGCGCCCACATCCAGCTGTTTCACCGGCAATGCCCAAACGGTAAACTGGTAGCGATGCATACCGTGACCGGCCGGCGGACAAGCGCCGCCATACACAGTGCCGCCAAAATCATTGCGGATCAGCCGCCCCTGCAATTTGCTGATATCCGCGCCACGCGGCAGGCCTTGCAGCGTGGCCGGTAAATCCAGCGCCAGCCAGTGCCACCAGCCGCTGCCGGTCGGCGCATCCGGGTCATACAGAGTCACAGCAATACTCTGGGTACCGGCTGGCAGATGCTGCCACTGTAGCTGAGGGGATAAGTTCTCGCCTTTACAGCCAAAGCCGTTAAAGACGTGCCGTAAATGCATTGGCTCACCTTCGCGGATATCCGGGCTTTTAAGTTGCATTTCTGCTGCCAGAGCCGGTCCGGCCAGCAGTGTTAAGAGTACCAAGATCGGTGTTTTCACCATATGTTTGTTCCTGTCCGTAAGATTGCCTGGCTCACATCGCCTGAGTCTGCTCTCAGGTTGACGCTCTGGCGCCAAAGCACAGCAGTCTGTGGGATAAGCGGACGATATTGCTGGTCTGGCGGGGGATAATGCAGCTGGTACTGCAGACAGAAGCGTTTTTTGCCAAGGCACAAAAACAAAAAAGGCCACTGTGAAAACAGGGGCCTTTAAAGGTGGCTGACTCAACCGCTGCGCGGTCTGGCCTGCTATTCAGTGCTCAGGGCACTGATTGATTTGTACTTACAGTACAGTGATCTTAGAAGCCTGTGGGCCTTTTTGACCTGGCGTTACGATGAACTGTACGCGCTGGCCTTCCTGCAGGGTTTTGAAACCGGTAGAAGCGATTTCGCTGAAATGCGCGAATACGTCCGGGCCTGAAGCCTGTTCGATAAAGCCAAAACCTTTAGTTTCGTTGAACCATTTTACGGTGCCAGTAGTTGGAGTAGACATTGTATGTACCTGTATTAATTAACATTTAATTGAGTCTGAAATCAGACGATGGTGCTACAAGAGATGTTTTAACTTATGAAGACAGGAGGTACTAATACAACTGGTACTTTCGATGTGGTGCATAAATAATGAACAAACTGATTAAGCGTGGCCAGTGTATCTGGTTTGGCGAAACTGTCAAAGCTTATTTCACTGAGTTATTAAAATAATTAATTTTATAACCCTAAGTTTTACCGCCCGCCACTATAAACTACTCAGTGACTGACGGAACCGGCGCAGCGAAAAGCGGAATAACACTGCACCAATCAACAGCAAGGCCAGCAGCTGCGGCCAGACGACAGCGAGGCCGGCACCGCGATACAAAATAGCCTGTGCCGCTGCAACAAAATGGGTATTGGGCGCCGCCAGCATCAGATGCTGGATAAGCGCCGGCATACTTTCCCTCGGCGTCATACCGCCGGACAGCAGCTGCAGCGGCAATAACACTAAAATCAGTAACAAACCAAACTGCGGCATTGAGCGAGCCACGGTCGCCATAAAGATACCCATCGATGTAGTAGCAAACAGTTGTAACGCAGTGACCAGCAAAAACAGCGGCACAGAGCCCGCCACCGGCACCTGCAGTACCAGCTGGATCATTAATGTCAGCGAAAATCCGGTGGCCAGCAGCACCACCAGCCCCATTGCCAGGATCTTCGCCAGCATAATCTCCGCTGGTGTTACCGGCATCACCAGCAGATGCTCAATGGTTCCGTGTTCGCGTTCGCGGATCAGCGCAGCACCGGTCAGGATAATTGAGATCATCGTCACGGCATTGATCAGCTCCATCAGCGAGCCAAACCAGCTGGATGTTAAGTTCGGGTTGTAACTGGCCCGCAGCACCAAATCGACAGGCAGCTGAGTGTTGAGCCGGTGACGTTGACGGAACTCATTGATTTCGCTACTGACAATTTGTTCGATATAACCACTGCCGCTAAAAGCCTGACTGATCCGCGTCGCGTCCACACTGAGCTGAATACTGCGGGCGCGCCCGGCCAGCAAATCCCGCTCAAAACCTGGCGGAATATTCAGCACAAAACTATAGATACCGGCATCGAGCGCGGCGTCGACCTCCACCAGACTAATCAGCACCGGCGGCTTAAAATACGGCGGGTACAAGGCCGCCACAATGCGGCCGGATAACATCGACTGATCTTCGTCCACCACAGCAATAGGCGCTTTGTGCAGGGTTTCCGGCATTGAAGTGCCGGCGATATAAATGCTGGCGCTGAAGGTGTACAAAATCAGCAGCAACATCATCGGGTCGCGCCACAGGCTCCACAGTTCTTTGCTGCCAAGCCGGAAAATATTCGCCAGTTTGTGCCGCATGTCTCAGGACTCCTGTTTTTTCAGCAGCAACACCGCCGCCAGCAAAATCAGCGGCGCCGCCAGGCTCATCTGCAGCAGCGCCGGATAAATGTCCGACAGCTGCAGCGCTTTGCTGAAGACACCACGGCTGATGGTCAAAAAAGCGCTGGCCGGATGGACTTCACCAATCAGCCGGCCGGCGCCTTCCAGCGCGGATACCGGTGTGATCATGCCGGCAAATTGCACGGCCGGGATAATACTGCCAAGCACGGCCACCAAAATGGCCGCGATCTGACTGTTGGTAAAAGTCGAAGCAAACAAGCCAAAACCGGTAGAAAACAGCACAAACATCAGTGCACTCAGACTTAAAGCGACAAAACTGCCGGTCAGCGGCACCTGAAACAAAGTCACAGCCGCAAGCAGCATCAGCAGATAATTCAGCATCGCAAGCGCGATATAAGGCAGTTGTTTGCCCAGTAAAAACTCCAGCCGGCTGACTGGCGTCACATACAAATTGATGATTGAACCCAGCTCTTTTTCCCGGACCACCGACAAGGCCGTCAGCACCGCCGGGATCATCAGCAGCAACAGCGGGATCATCGCAGGCACCATCGCTACCAGGCTTTTCACATCGGGGTTATAGCGAAAGCGCGTTTCCAGACTGCTGCTAAGGCTCGTCGCGTCAGCACCCAGCGCTTCGGTCGCCTGCATCCGCAACCAATGCAGATGCATGCCAAGCACATAACCTTTGATGGTTTCGGCGCGGTTAGGCATAGCGCCGTCGACCCAGGCGGCGATGGCAACTTGTTGGCCACGCGCCACATCACGGCCAAAACCGGGTGGGATTTCCAGCGCCAGGCTGATGTCGCCGCTGCGCATGCGCCTGTCGATGTCTTGCTGGCTTTGCAGCGGGGCTTTTTCAATAAAATAGCGGGAACCGGCCAGGTTCAGCACATAGTTCTGGCTCAGCACTGACTGGTCCTGATCCAGCACGGCAAAACTGAGATCTTCCACGTCCATGGTGATACCAAAGCCAATAAACACCATCAGCACCAGGCTGCCGAGCAAGGCCAGTGCAGCGCGGATTGGGTCCCGCCTGAGCTCCAGCGTTTCGCGCTGACTGAAGCTCCACAAGCGCTGCCAGCTGAAACGCCGCTTCTGCGCAGCTGCCTGTTGTGCTGCAGATGCTTTTTGTGCTGCAGCCGCAGGTTGTTGTGCCATGAAGGCCAACCCGCTGCTACTGCTCTGTTCGCGGGCGCCGGCTTGTTCCAGATAACGGATAAAGGCCTGCTCCAGATTATCCGCCTGCTGGCTGGCCACAATTTGCGCCGGTGTGTCGCTGACCAGCACTTTGCCGGCATGCATCAGCGAGATGCGGTCGCAGCGCTCGGCTTCGTTCATAAAATGGGTCGAGATAAAAATAGTGACCCGGTCCTGGCGCGCCAAATCGATCATCAGCTGCCAGAACTGGTCGCGGGCGATCGGGTCGACACCAGAGGTCGGTTCGTCGAGGATTAACAGCTCCGGCTGGTGCACCATCGCCACCGCCAGCGACAAGCGCTGACGCATGCCCAGCGGCAAACTGTCCGGCAACGCCTCAGCGACCTGAGTCAGACCAAAACGCTGCAACATGGCGTTGACGCGTGTCTCAATTTGCGCCGCCGGCACCTGAAATAACTGTGCGTGCAAGTGCAGGTTCTGCAGCACCGTCAGCTCGCTGTACAGCGAAAACGCCTGCGACATATAACCCACCCTTTTGCGGGTAGAAATATCATCCGGGTCCAGTACCTGGCCAAACAACATGGCCCGCCCCGAGGTGGCCGGTAATAAGCCGGTCAGCATTTTCATCGTGGTGGATTTACCGCAGCCGTTCGAGCCGAGAAAGCCAAAAATCTCGCCTTTTTTGATTTGAAAACTGACGTTATCCACGGCGGTAAAGTCACCAAACTGCCGGCTTAGGCCCGCGGCTTCGATGGCTATCTGGCTATTGCTGTCAGCGAGCAGCGGCGGCACTGTCACCGGCTGATAATCCGCCGTCAGTGCCGCCGGCAACAAACGGATAAAAGCCGCTTCCAACTGGTGAGTTTGAGTTTGCTGTTTCAGCTCAGCCGGGCTGCCACAGGCCAGCACAGTACCAGCGTTCAGTGCCACCAGATAGTCAAACTGTTCGGCTTCGTCCATATAGGCGGTCGCCACCAGCACACTCATTTGCGGCGCCTGCTGCCGGATGCGCTGGATCAGCTGCCAGAACTGACTGCGCGCCAGCGGATCAACCCCGGTAGTCGGCTCATCGAGGATTAACAGTTTCGGGTCATGGATCAGCGCGCAGCACAAACCGAGTTTTTGTTTCATGCCGCCGGATAACTTACCGGCCGGCCGCTGTAAAAAGGCGTACAGGCCGGTCGCCTGCGTCAGCTCGTCAATACGCCGGCGCCGCTCAGCCGCGTTGTGACCAAATAAGCGGGCAAAAAACTGCAGATTTTCCTCCACTGACAAAGTCAGATACAGGTTTTTGCCAAGGCCCTGCGGCATATAAGCAATGTCGGCACAAACCCGTTCGCGATGGGCGCGGCTTGCCATATCACCACCGAGCACTTCCACCCGCCCTTGCTGAATGGCGCGGGCGCCGGCCAGCAGCGACAACAGGCTGGATTTACCCACGCCGTCCGGCCCAATCAAGCCAACCATTTTACCGGATGGGATCTGCAGCGAAATATCCGAAAGCGCAGTGGTGTTGCCATGCACCAGCCGGACCTGCTGCAGCCGGGCCACCACATCCGTCACTGTGCGCGCTCCACCACTAAGGGCGGTACTGACTCCGGCCAGGGCGCGCTGCGGTCCAGCCGCAGATAAGCCACACCCGGCAGGCCGGTTTTCACTTTGGTTTTATGCCGCAGCAGCAACTGCGGGTCGATGCGCGCTTTGACCCTGAACATCAGCTTTTCGCGCTCACTGGCGGTTTCCACGGTTTTTGGCGTAAATTGCGCCACATCAGCGACATAAGACACTTGCGCCGGTATCGACACACCGGGCAATGCATCCAGCACCAGCCGGACTTCGCTGCCAATTTCTACCCGGCCAGCCACTGCCGACGGCAGGAAAAACGTCATATGCACGTCGCTGACATCAATCAGGCTCAACACTTTGCCGCCGGCCGCGACAATTTCGCCAACCTGGGCAATGCGATATTGAATACGGCCGGCCCGCGGCGCGCGCAGCTGATTGTCGCGAAGTTCAGACTCCACCCGCGCCACAGTGGCACTGGCCGCATCCACTGTCGATGCCGCTGCTACAATTTGCGCCTCGGCCGACACAATAGCCGCCTGCGACGCTTCAAGCTGCGCCTGTACCGCGCTGACCGCGGTTTTGGCACTGGTTACCAGCGTATCGTTATCTTCCGCCAATTGTTTTGACACTGATCCGGTTTGCGCCAGCGTGCCGGTGCGGCTGGCTCTGCTGCGTGCGGCGGCCAGTTCGGCCTTGCGCTGCAGCAATAACGCCTGCAATGCGGCTTTTTCGCTGTTGCGCTGCAACAACTGGCTTTGCGCCGTCACAGTACTGCTTTGCGCCTGACGCAATTGCGCCTGCGCCTGCAACAGCTGTGCTTCCAGTGATTCAGAGGCCACTGTGGCTACCAGCTGGCCGGCTTCGACAAAATCGCCTTCATCGACCAGTAACTCTTTGATCCGCCCTGCTGTTTTGGCGGCCACCGCGATTTCAACCGCTTCAATCCGGCCATTGCTTTTCAGCAGATTGTCGGCCGTCCCGGCATGGTATTTCAGCAAATAAAATACCAGCGCCGCCCCAGCCACCAGCAATGCCATGGCCAGTAATTTTGTCCGTCGCTTGTCCGGCGATTGACCAGAAGGCTGTGTCGTCAATGGTGATGCAGATGGTGTTGAGGATCCCGTCATATTCCGTCTCGTCCTGCTGCGGCTGAATGGTCCGCTTTCGTCGCATGAATAGGAACTATAAACCGGACTCTGTGAAGTTTCTTTGATACAGGCCAAATGAGTGTGGTTTAAGCCGCGTCATGGAGGTAATGACCTTGTAGTGGTCAACAGAATCGAATGTTGCACATCAGGGTTTGTTTTTAGCCTGGGCTTTTACCCAAGGTGCAGCACGTGCACTCGCTTGGGTACACTGAATCATTCTGCGGCTGACGCAGGATACAGCTGACGACGTCCTGACTACTTAGTTTCAGATAGAAAAACTTCAATGCAGCCCCAGCCATATTTGCCTCATCATGGAGTTGATAAGCGCTCCGAATTTAACTAGGGCAGTCATTTACTGCATTATTGTCTTCAATGTGCACTTAAACTCTCGATTGTCCCGGTGCGCAGATCCAGCGAGAAGTCATCGTAACGGGCCTGGCGCAGCAAATGGCTGATGATGCTAAACAGCTGGCAGAAGTTTTGTGCGGCGTATGACTGTAGCGGCAGCTGACCAATCTTTACTGCCGGCACCACTGGATTGCCACACTGCTGTGGGTCAGCGCCCTGCAGAGTTCGGGCAAAAAACTGATACTGCAGCCGGCGCTGCAACGAGATATCGCTAAAGGCCAGAGCCCCGGCAGTTTGCAGACGATAGAAATCGGTCGCAAGCGCCAGCCCGTCCCAGCCCGCCAGCTCAGACCAAGTGATACCTGCTTGTTGGGCCTGCGTCTGCAAGCGTCTGGAGGCCTGCTGCCAGGCCTGGCTTTGCTGCAGCCCGCTAAGCAAATCCGGCTGCGTTAACAAATCTGCCAGCACAAACTGCTGCGCCGTCTGGCTTAACAACAGCATTTGCTGACCGTTAAGTTTCAGTAGCAGCAGGCGTAACTCTGCCGGCCAATCTTGCGGTAAAAAACGCTGCCGGGTCAGCTCAGTCAGATGCCAGTTGGCATACTGATGATAATTTTTCGCCTGGAGTATGTTCATATCCCACAGGTCCTTTGCGCCAGAGCGGTTTAATTGTTGCCACTCACGTTGATACAAAGGGAAAAAACGATCAAAGCCCGGCACTTCGTCGAGCAACACTGTTTGCATCCGAACCTTAGTCGGGCCGGTTTGGCTCAGCAGCTTGTAGGCCGGACGATACGCCGCAATGGACGGCGCCTGCACATTGACCAGTTGTTGCCCGGTTTGCCCGCGGATAATCGCTGTGTTGTTCAAATGCATGTGGCCGCCGATGTGCAATGTCAGCCCAAGCCCTGCCAATATCTGGCTGGTATCTTCAGCCGGCAAACGCGATAGCTGGCCTTGACCGGCTCCCAATAACCGGGCAATCGCCGGGCCCTGACCTTGATAAAACTCTGCCATCGGAAAATGACTGAAACTAATCAGCGTCTTATGCTGCTTTTTGGCGCGTGCCGCCACATCTTTAATCCACTCCAGCAGATAAGGCTTGTAGCGAATGACCGCGTTGTAACCGGCATTGCCAGAGCCGCGATATCCTGACGCCTGCTGCGGCTCTCCCTGCGGATTTGGCAGATAAACATTCGCATCCAGCGCGAGCAACCAAAGCCCCGGCACCGGCTCCGTCAGATAGCTGACATCCGGCAGCATACGGCAATCCGTGGCGTCAGCTGCTTTGTACCGACCGCCGGGGCTATTGGCGCAGATCTCAGCCTGGCGATTGGCCAGCGCCGCTACCTCGGCTTTCGCCATCGCGTGGCCCTGCAACTGTTGTTGCCGGCTAAAAGGCGTTTCGAAATGGCTATCGGTGTTTGCCGGCATCAGACCAAATTCGCCCAGTTCGGCCAGCAGTTCCTGATAACCCAGTTCGCGTACCGCTTCAGTGCATAGCACGCCTGTTGCCTGAGCAGCGTCAATCGGGCAAGCCGCTGTGCCGCGGCTATAGACACCTATAGGGTTGCCATCTGAGGCCATAAAATCCGCTTTGCCACCGGGTTGGCTAAAAGGCCTGACCGGGTCATGGTTGCCAA
>CAMLNG010000147.1 GCA_946481195.1 uncultured Chromatiaceae bacterium | reverse complement strand
TTGGCTTGATTGATGAAATCATCAATGAACCGCTCGGCGGCGCACACCGCTCGCACGAGCAAATCGCTCAAGGCGTCAAAGCCGCGTTGTTACGTGATTTGGCCAAGCTGGACAAACTCTCAGTGGCCGAATTACTGGACCGGCGTTATAAACGTCTGATGTCCTTCGGTTATTGCTGATAACGCAACAAGGAAAGCCGCCGTCAGGCGGCTTTTTTATCCCGATGACGGCAAGCAGTGAATCTGACCCTAATTTAACGCAACTGCAATTTCGTCTGCAGCAGGCTGTGCTGACTGCACTGGCCGCTGCCGGCAAGCCCAGGGTTTTGCTGGCGCTCAGTGGCGGGCTGGATTCGATGGTGTTGCTGCACTTGCTGGCGAGTCTGCGTGCCAGCGCGGGTTTTGCGCTCAGCGCAGCTTATGTGCACCATGGTTTGCAAACGCAGGCTGACGAATGGGCCAACTTTTGTCAGGCCCAGGCCGCGGCGTTACAGGTTGATTGTCAGGTCTGCCATGTAAAGCTCACAGATCCGCAGCGCAATATCGAACAACAAGCGCGTACTTTGCGTTATCAGGCCTTAGCGGGCTTGCTGGATGCGGATACTGCACTGCTGACCGCGCATCATGCCGACGATCAGCTGGAAACCCTGTTGCTGGCGCTCAAGCGTGGCAGTGGTTTAGCGGGCCTTAGTGGTATCGCAGCACAGAAGCCGTTTGCCGGCACAGTGTTGCTGCGACCACTACTGGAATTTAGCCGGCTCGAGCTAAAGCAATATGCTGACGCAAATCAGCTCTCATATGTCACAGATCCAAGCAATCTGGATGATAACTTTGACCGCAACTTTTTGCGCCAACATATATTACCTCTGCTGCAACAACGTTTTCCGGCAATAAGCCAGACGACAGCCCGCAGCTGTCAGTTGTTGCAGCAAAGTCTGGAGTATCAACAACAACAGCTTGCCATTGATCTACCTGCATTGCTGCGTCAGCAACAACTGGATTTAACTGCGCTGGCAAAACTGCAGAATCCACAACGGGATTTATTGCTACGGCATTTTTTCCGCCGCCATGATTTGGTGCCCTCTGCCGAGCAAATCCGTGAATTTGTGCAGGTTTTTCTTTGCTCAGCGCCAGATGCGCAGCCACTACTGCAGTGGGGAGACTGGCAGCTGCGGCGTTTTAATGGTTTGTTATATCTGTTGGACCGGCATGAACTACAGGACCATGTAACGACAGCCCCGGATCTCAGGTTGCTGCCGGAACAGCTGCACCAGTGGCAGCGTTGGCAGTTTTGTTGGAGTCAGTCCATCGAGACACCTGGCGCAGAGTGGAGTAGCCTGCCACTTGCCGTGCATCTGTCTGAACCTGTTGAACTGAGTGTGGGTCAGCTGAACCGGCGTTTTAAAGCGGTGGGCTATGCGCACAGTAAGGCGCTGAAAGATTGGTGTAAGTTATGGGAAGTGCCGCCCTGGCGACGTGGCTCCATGCCGTTTATCATCGCCGGACAGCAAAAACAAGTGGTCGCAGTGCCGGAGTTTGCCAGTCACTGCTCTGCAGCGGAAGCACAAAGCTGGCTGCACTTTAAGCTGCAGATCAAAAAGTAACCAGCCTCAGCCGTTCATCACATCCGCGACAGGCGTACATGCTGCAGAGGCCGTCCGCACTACATTTTTACCGTTTTGCTTGGCTTCATACAAGGCCGCGTCAGCGCGATTAAACAGCGCTTTAGCGGATTCATCGTGCAGGTGGGACGCCAAGCCGGCACTGGCGGACACGCCAAATTTTACACAGATATGATGCTGGCTAATGGCCTTCACCAGTCGGTGCGCCACTAATTCGGCACTTTGTGCATCCTCAGCCGTTAACAGCACTGCAAATTCGTCACCGCCAAAGCGGAACAGATTATCGCTGGCACGCAGTGTACTACGCATGGCATCCGCCACTGCCAGTAACACTTCATCACCGGCATGATGACCGAAGTTATCGTTCACCTGTTTGAAGTTATCTAAATCCAGCAGGATCAGCACTAATGGTTGCTGTTTACGCTCGGTCAGCTGCAAAGCTTTTTGAATAGCATCGTCAAAAAACCGGCGATTGCCAAGCCCGGTCAATGTATCACGCAGCGCCAGCTGCTGCAGGCGGGTAACGATCAGCGCATTACGCAGTGGAAACAACCATTGCTGTTCCAGTTCCAACAGCTTGCGCTGTTGCATCGGTGTCACCGGATGCTCGCTCTGATAAACCAGCTCAGCCAGGCATTGTTCATTGAGCACTAACATACTGCGGTATTCATGCTCGCCGGAGTAGGAGCCGGCGGCCTTGTATTCACCGACAGCCGTCAGTAGCGTCAGTGCCGTCACCGGCAATATTTTGCCAACTGCCATCGAAAACATTTGCAGCTGCTGAGCGAGCTCGAGCGTAGTCTGCAATTGTTCCGGCAAAGCCGCGCCCAGTTTGCTGGTGGCGCCGGACCAGAGCGGTGTACTGGTGATGCCGGCGTAGCTGGGCACATGCTGTAATGACATATCGGAAAAGCTGAAAAGTTCCATCAGCGACTCCCTGAAGCGAATGATATTTCAGCAAAGCATGTTTTGTGCCATTGATAGTAAGTGGTTGTAATGAAATAGATAATGTACTTACGCAGCAGTGTGGGGGCCTGTTGTCGCGGCAGCTTGCTGCCGCTTCTGACTATTCTTTGGCGCTCAGAAACGCCATCAGTGCATCCATCTGCGCCATCGCATCCTGATAACCCAATTCAATCAGACGTTTAGTGAAGCTTTTTTCAAATAACAAATAACTGGCCAAACTCGAATCGGAATGTTGTTTTATACCAATAGTGCGAAGCAGTGAACGGATTGCCATCGGCAGCGCCAGGAAATGTTCACTGGCCAGCGCGTTAAAATTAGTTGATGGATTAATCAGGTAACTGTGTACCGGCTTCAGCTCAGACTTAATCTGGTGCTGCTGCAAGGTCTCTAAGGTTTTATTAACGCGTTGCATCCGCTCCAGATCGGCATTGAGCGTGTCAGAAAAGATGCTGTCGAGTAAATGACCTGCGATAGTCGACAGGTTTGGGTGATGCGGCATCTGCTGCAAATGTTCCCTTCGCCGTGGTTGTTCCAGCCCGACAATCAGAATTCGGTCAGCGCCCAAATGGATTGGCGCGCTGAGTGGTGCCAGCTGATTGACCGAACCATCGCCAAAATACTGCTGGTTGATCCGCACCGACGGCATTACCAGCGGAATTGCCGCAGACGCCATTAAGTGGTGAATACCCAGCAAAGTCCTTTGACCGCAGCGGCGCGAGCGTTGCCATTCATGTGCCTCCCGGCTCTGGAAAAAAGTGATGGAATCGCCGCTGTTGTAGCAACTGGCAGTGACCGACACGCTATCGAGGTAGCCGCCCATAATATTGCGGTCGAGCCGTTTTAAATCGAGCATTTCATTCAGCAGATGTTTCAGCGGCTTGCTGTCAAGCATCGACACTGGTTTGTGATTGGCATAATCGGCCTGAAAAGCGCTGAGAAACCCCCGTACCAGGTGCCAGGTGGCGCGGACATAATCGGAGTAATAGACTTGCCCGGTATGAAAGTTTTTCCACACCCATTCCAGTTTTTTCACCCCAAGCTGGAAACAACTGGCATAACAGGCAATTGCGGTGCCGTTAATCGCGCCGGCTGAAGTGCCGCAGACAATCTGAAACGGGATCCGGCTGTTGCGGGGATATTGCTGAGCAATTGCTTTTAATACACCGACCTGATAGGCGGCACGGGCGCCACCGCCAGTTAATAAAATCGCTGTTTTGGCGGATTTTGTTTTATCTGTCATAGAGATAACAACATACGTCTGAATTGCCTAACTATTAACGATTGGTTGGTATCTTGCAATGCCCGCAACTGGCAGTTGTAGGGCATCCACTGAAAAAATTGAAACTTTTCAATACGTCAGCGCACTAAAACCGTTAAGTCTGCGGTAAAGTAAAAAAGATCCGACTAACAAGGAGTCGTCTGCATATGTCCCAACAATCCTCGTCTAAACAAGATTCCCCCAGCTCCACCAGCTGGATTGCGCCCGTCGTCGTACTGGTGATGATTGCCGCGGCGGCCTGGTATTTATTAAAACCAGCGCCTCCGGCGCCAGTGGCGGTAGCCCCGGTCACCACAGCTCCGGCTGTGGTCGAAACAAAAGCCGCTGAGCCTGCAGACAAGTTAACACCGCCCCCAGCAGGGGATGACAAGCTGGCCGAAGCCGCTGATGATGCCGGAGTCGATGTCGGCGCTGAAACCGAAGTTGCCGCCGCCGCAGCGCTGCCACCATTGGATCAGTCGGATGAAGTGGTACGCACGGCATTTTTTGCTCTGAAATGGCAGCCAGGCTTGTCGTCGCTATTTTTAAATGAAGAGATGATCCGCCGTTTTGTCGTGCAGGTGGATAACATCGCGCAGGGCCGGCTGATTGCTGAGCAGGCATTATTCAAAGGGCTCAGTAAAGATTTTGCCGCCAAATCCAAAGGGCAGGGTTATCAGCTGGATAAAGCCAACTATCAGCGCTATCAGCCATATCTGAACTTGCTGGAGAGTGTACCACCAGAGCAGGTCGCGGCTTTATACAAACAGTTTTATCCGCTGCTGCAGGCGGCTTATCTGGAGCTCGGTTACCCGGATCAGCAGTTTGACGACCGGCTACAGCAGGCGATCAAAGTGTTGTTAAGTGCCCCCGAGATTAGTGACGAGCCGGATTTAACGTTGCCTTCAGTGCATTACGCTTTTGCTGATGCAGAGATTGAGCAATTGGGGCTGGCACAAAAACAAATGATCCGGTTAGGTCAGGCCAATCAGCAACGGCTGAAACTGCTGCTGGTGCAGTATCAGGCAGTACTGAAGCGGTGAGTATCATCATGCCTGAATTACCACCTGCACTGCCGCGCCATCACAGTGCGCGTGCACAGCGGCTGGGCTGTTGGGTGTTGCAGCGGCTTGGCTGGCAGGTGCGCGGTGCATTGCCAGATGTACCCAAACTGGTCGCGGCGGTGGCACCGCATACGTCGAACTGGGATTTTATTGTGGCTTTTGCTGCCAGTCTGGCTTTGGGCTTAAAGATTTCTTTTTTGGGTAAACACAGCATTTTTGTCTGGCCGATCCGCAATTTCCTGCTGCGCTTTGGTGGCATTCCGGTTGAGCGCAGCCAACGTCACGGCATAGTGCCGCAGCTGGTGGCAACTTTTGCCCGTGAACCCAAGCTGTTGCTGGGCATAGCGCCGGAAGGAACACGCAAAAAGGTTACACAGTGGAAATCCGGCTTCTGGCAGATAGCCAAGCAGTCTGGAGTGCCCATTCAGCTGATTGGGCTCGATTTTGCCAGCAAATCTATTGTATTCGGGCCGCTGCTGCAGCCGGGTGACAGTTTCGACGAGGATTATCCGCTGATGCGTGCCTTTTTCGAACAGATGCAGCCGCGGATCCCGGAAAATTTCTGACAATACAGCAGACTGTGCAATGTGAGTTTGCGCAACTTTTGCTCGTTGGCGTGGCTTTTTAGCCCTGCCGGCAGATTTTCGGTTGCAGGGCCGTACGCTTTTGCGCATAATGCCGCCGCACTCATTGTTGACGCCCGTCAGCAACACTATGGTGGCCTTATTGGTCCTCCCGCAATAGTAGTTCGTGAACCCGGTCAGGTCCGGAAGGAAGCAGCCGCAGCGAATGATCTATGTGCCGGGATGTGGCTGGTAAGGCTACCACCCAAATTCCTCGTGAAATCTATTTGCTGCAGAATCCGTTTCTTACAGACTTTGTGCCGGCTTATTGCTGGGCTTGTTGCTGCGTTTGCAGTTTGCGCTGAAAATCCTGCGTCACTATAGGTAACGCCGCCAGCACTATGGCAGGGTCTATCTGATGTTGTTCCAGTAACAGGATCAAGTCAACCGCCAGTTTGACTGCTGGCGGCGCCTGTTCTAATGGTGGGTTTACCAGTGGAATTGATGCACTCATGCTTCGGCAGGGGCAACTGGTTCCGCTTTTTTATTATCCGGGCTGTCCAGGAAAGCACGGGCTTTTGCGACCGCGTCTTTTACCCGGGTGACCATTTCAAAGCGTTCAGTTTGCGGCAGGTAAAATGCCATATCCACTTCGTAACGGATGTATTTGCAAGGCAGCTGATTCAGTACGATGCAGCATAAGTCAGCCAGATATTCACTGTCGTGCTCGTCGTCGAGGCCGAGCTCCGTTAAATGATCCAGCATCAGTTTTTCATAATAATTATGGATATCGTCGTGTAATTTCATCAACTACTCCCGTGTGTTGAGTAAATTTGCCTGCAGGCAACCGCTACGAACCCAGCATAACCACTCACGAGCAAAAACGCCACCGGACTGACCAGCAACCTGGCAACGGCACTGTCTACTGACAGCCGCTGATGTGCACGTTAGACTATCCCGTCTTCCTCAGGGCCTCAGGCCGGAATCATAAAAATGCAAAAAAATACCACTCCCTGCTATTACGGCGATTACCTGCAACTGGACAAAATCCTGGCTGCACAGGCGCCGGAAAGTGCGCGTTACGGCAACGAAGCGCACGACGAAACCTTATTTATCGTGGTGCATCAGGTGTATGAACTCTGGTTCAAACAAATCCTGCATGAATTAAAAGCAGTGCTGACAGTGTTTGCCGAACCTGTGGTGCATGACCAGCAGCTGACCGGTGTGGTGCATAAACTCAAGCGGGTGATCACTATCCAGCAGTTGCTGAATCAGCAAATCGGCGTGATGGAAACGATGACGCCGCAAGACTTTATGTCGTTTCGTGATTATCTGGTACCGGCGTCAGGTTTTCAGTCGGTGCAGTTTAAAATGCTGGAAATTGGCTTAGGCCTTAAAAGTGAGTTCCGTATCGACTTTGACAAGAATTCCTTTTACAACCGCCTCAATGACAAAGACCGCGAGTTTCTGCAGAGTTTCGAAAATCTGCCGTCGTTGTTTGAACGGGTGCAGGCCTGGTTGGAGCGGATGCCATTTTTAGAGTTTGGTGATTTTAGTTTCTGGCAGATGTATCAACAGGTCACCGCCCAGATGCTGGATGAAGATCAGCAGACAGTGTTATCGATTGAAGCGCTGGCGGCAGCTGAGCGCCAACTACAGCTGGATGAAATCGAACGCACCCGAGCCAAGTTCAGTGCCTTGCTGGATGGCGAGAAGTATGCCGAGTTACAGCAACAGGGCAGTTTCCGCTTAAGCCAGCGTGCCATGCTCGGTGCTTTGTTTATCAGCCTGTATCAGGAAGAGCCGGTGTTTAACCTGCCATTTCAGGTGCTGACCTGCCTGACTGAAATTGATGAGAATCTGACGATTTGGCGTTACAAACACGCGATGATGGTACAGCGCATGTTGGGAACAAAAATTGGTACCGGTGGTTCCAGCGGTCATGATTATTTAAAACGTACCACAGAAAAAAACCGCATTTTCACTGATTTGTTTCATATGGCGACTTTCCTGGTGCCAAAAGCCAGTTTGCCGGTGTTACCGGCGCCAGTGCGCCGGCAGCTCGGTTTTTACTTCTCCGGCGATAATAACTAACCAGGCCAGTTCAGAGCCTGCGCAGGTTGATACACAGCGCAGGCGGCCTGAAACAACTGGCTGTGCACAGCAGCTAGTTTGTTGATATCCCGCTGATAACCGCCACCAATCACCGCCGCGACCGGAATATTCAGCTCGCGGCAGCGCTTGAGCACAAAGTGGTCACGCTGATAAACCCCCTGCGTGCTGATATGTAACAAACCTAAATCGTCGTCTTTGTGGATATCGACGCCAGCGTCGTACAGCACGAAGTCAGGTTGATGCAGTCGCAACAGGTAGTCAAAACTGCTGTGTACTGCTTCGAGGTAGGCTGCGTCCTCGCACTGCGTTGGCAGGCCAATGTCCCAGTCGGAATGTTGTTTGCGTGCCGGGAAATTCTTTTCGCCATGCAACGACGCTGTGACGACGCGCGGCTCACCGCCGAATAACAGCGCGGTGCCATCACCCTGATGCACGTCACAGTCAAAGATCAACACTTTGTCGACCCCTTGCTGTAAGGCCACTGCTGCGGTAACTGCCAGATCATTAAACAGACAAAACCCGGCACCTTCGCCGGCAAAGGCATGGTGATAACCCCCGCTTAAATGCAGGGCTATACCGCGCTGAAGAGCCAGTTGCATAGTACGGATAGTGCCGCCAACCGATTGCAGGCTTCGCTGGATTAAAAATTCTGACCAGGGAAATCCGATGCGGCGCATCGCTTTATCGTCAAGCACGCCGGTGCATAAAGCATTGATATAGTCCGGCTGATGCACCAGTGCCAGCTGCGCCAGCGTCGCAGGCTTGGCGTGGCAGTCAAACCAGCTCTCTGGAACCCCCGCCTGCAACAAGTGCTGATACAAAGCACGGTATTTGCCAAT
>CAMLNG010000146.1 GCA_946481195.1 uncultured Chromatiaceae bacterium | reverse complement strand
TGTAAAATCTCGCACAAACGCAGCGTAACCGGGGTTTTACCGGTACCACCGACACTGATATTGCCGACTACCACCACTGGCACCCGTAAGCGCTGCTGCGTTTTCAGGCCTAAACGAAATGCCAGCCGGCGCGCTGCGCTTAGCAACCAAAACAGCAGACTGAGTGGTAATAACAACCAGCTCCAGCCGAATTTTTGATACCAGCTGCGCTCTAAGGCGTTCAAACACTGTCCCCAAACTGCATCTTATATAGGCTGGCGTAATAACCTTCCTGCGCCAGCAGGCTTTGATGGGTGCCGCGTTCAACGATGCGGCCCTGATCCATCACCAATATCAAATCGGCTTTTTCAATGGTCGACAACCGGTGTGCGATGACAATGCTGGTGCGGTTTTTCAGCAATTCATCCAATGCAGCCTGAATTTTTCTTTCAGATTCAGTATCTAATGCAGAAGTGGCTTCATCCAGAATCAACACCGGCGCTTGTTTTAACAAAGCCCTGGCAATGGCAATACGCTGACGCTGACCGCCGGATAACATCACGCCATTTTCACCAATCATGGTATCCAGCCCCTCTGGCAACTGCCGGGCAAATTCCATGACATGGGCTTTTTCTGCCACCAATTCCAGCTGTTCGCGGCTCAATTCCCCGCGGTAGGCGTATGCAATATTGTTGGCAATGGTGTCGTTAAACAACACGACTTGTTGTGACACCACGGCAATCTGCCGGCGTAAACTGCTTAATGTGCAGTCCTGCACTCTGTGGCCATCGAGCAGAATTTCGCCCTGGCTGATTTCATAAAACCGCGGTAGCAAACTGGAAATCGTAGTTTTGCCGCTACCGGAACGGCCAACTAACGCCACCGTCTGACCGGGCTCAACGTCAAAATTGATGTCTTTTAATACCAGCTGCTCATGACCCGGGTACTGAAAATTCAGACCTTGTACTGATAAAGCACCGCGCACGTTTTCCAGCTCCACAGTGCCATGGTCTTGCTCAGGTTGCTGGTCCAGCACAGCGAATACCGACTGAGCGGCCGCCATACCTTTTTGGAACTCACCATTGATAGTCGTCAGCTGTTTCAGCGGTTTTAACAACATCGTCATTGACACTATGATGGTCGTAAAAATACCCGGCGTCAGTTGCTCAAGCATTTCGGGAAAACTTGCCATATACACGACAAAAGCCACGGCAAAAGAGGCAATTACCTGAATAAGCGATACCGACATAGCCCGGGTGGATTCGAGTTTGACATCGAGCTGACGGTTTTGGTTATTGACGCCGGCGAAGCGCTCCGCCTCCAACTGCTCACCACCAAAAGCCAGGATCACCTTGTGGCCATTGAGCATTTGCTCAGAGCTGCTGGTTACATTGCCCATTGAAGATTGCATACGTTTACTGATCGAGCGGAACCGTCTGGAAACGGTCGCGACAATCACGGCAATCAGCGGCGTAATGACTAAAAATATCGCCGACAATTGCCAGCTTTTGTAAAACATCACAGCAATCAGACCAATCACCAGCGCGCCTTCGTGCAGCAACGCAGCTAAGGCTTTACTCGAGGCCTGTTTAATTTGCTCGGCGTCGTAGGTGATACGGGAGATGAGTTCGCCGGTACTGTGCTGGTCGTGGTAACTGACCGGCAGCTTGATCATATGTTCAAACAATTGCTGGCGCAGGTCTTTTACCACATTGGTACCAGCCCAGTGCAGGCAATAAGTGGCGATAAAATTCAGAATCCCGCGGATGGTAAACATCAGGATCAACGCCAGCGGGATCATGGCGAGATAGTCATAGTCTTTTTCAGCGATGCCGCGGTCGATAAAATCACCAAACTTGGCGATAAACAGGGCATCAATCAGGGCATAACCAATCATACCCAAAGTCGCCAGAATAAAACCGCCACGGTACGGTTTCATATAACGCATAAGGCGGCGGAATGTAGCAGTCGTCGATGGCTGGGGAGCGGTCAAAATGGCTTTCCTGACAATAACAAAACCCCGGCATTCTACCTGTTTAATCAGCGGGTTTCAGCATATCCCCTGCTATTTTTCCAGCCAGCGCGCAAAGCGGCGTGGCCTGTGGTGCTGGTATTGCATTGACTCAGCGCTAAGATGCAGTCGCACAGCCCCACTGTCGGCAGTGTTCAGCAGTGGAATTTGCAGCAGACTTAACCGGGCTTTAGTCTCTGCCGCGGGATGACCAAACTGGTTCTGAAAGCCGCTGCTCACCAATGCTATTCGGGGCTTTAACGCCTGCAGAAAGGCCAGACTGCTGGCCGTTTTACTGCCATGATGACCGAGCACCAGCACATCAATGCCACCAAACTGCCGGGCGAGAGTATCCGCCAGCACCATTTCGCGCCGGCCCAAATCGCCGGGTAACAACAGCCGGTATCGCCCGGTATCAATCAGTACCACGCAGGAATCCTCGTTGGCCGGTTCTGCCTGATAAGTGCCGGCCCGAAACGCCTGTAAGCGCACACCGCGCCAGGACTGCGGTAAATCCAGACAATGAAACCGCGGTGCCAGCCGGCGGATATCGCTGACGAGCACCGTCTGCGGATAACGCGCGCGTAGCAGTGGCCAGTCGCCGCTGTGGTCGCTGTCATCGTGGCTCACTACCACATAATCCAGCTGGCGGATGCCAAGAAAACGCAAAAAGGGCAACACCACCTGACGGGTTGCACTCACTGCGCCGTAGGCAGGCCCCAAATCAAACAAAATCGCGTCTTCGCCTTGTTGCAACAAGGCGCTGCTGCCCTGCCCGACATCCAGCAGATGAAAAAACAGCGGTGGTG
Source organism: uncultured Chromatiaceae bacterium (assembly GCA_946481195.1). The sequence goes on along the minus strand of CAMLNG010000146.1, from coordinate 5,634 downwards.
GCATTTGTGCTGTCGACGGCCGCCCTGCCGGCCACGGCTGGTCGCCGCTGCACAGTAAAGGCAAGAGCGGAAACAACAGCGGCAACGCCGCCCATTGCCAACGGCCGCGACAAAACCAGCCAAGCAGCAAAGGCGGAAACAGCAACAAAGCACTGTACCAGGGCAGCGCCGGCAGACTCCACCAACCATCGGCCAAAGCTGCCCATTGCAAGGCCTGCAGCAGTGGCCAATACAACAGATCCAGACTTTGCCAGGCTAATTCAGGCACAGTGCCGGCCAGACTAAACCAGCCAAACAGCAGCAATAACAGCGGAATACCGAGGATCGTCATCAGCGGCAACAACAATAAATTCAGCCAGAGTGCAAAAGGTGCGGCGCCCTGAAACAATAACAGGCCTATCGGCAACAGCAACAAACTAAAGCCGAGCTGAAAACTGACAAAACGCCGGCACAAAGGCAAAAAGCCAGGCCTGAGTGGCTGCTGCCATTCCAGTAACGCCAGTAGCGCCAGAGCCAGCGCCGACAACCAAAAGCTAAAACTCAATAACCAGAAAGGCCACAGCAATAACAAAGCAGCGCTCATCAGCCAGCTGAGTTGCCACAAGGACGCGCGCTGCCAACATAACCGCAACAGCACCAGCACTGATAAGGTCAACACCGCCCGCAAAGTCGGGATGGCAAAACCGGCAAGCGCCGCATACCCCCAGGCTACCGATAAGGCCAAGCCCCATAACAGCAAACTACGCCAAGGCTCAGGCAGCCCCAGCCTCGCAATCAGCGGTTTGGTCAACACACAGAGTCCAAACAACAACGCGATATGCATGCCCGAAATCGACAACAAATGCGCCATCCCGGCATGTTGCACCCCAAGCCATAATTCATCGCTGAATGGTCGCTCACCAATCGTCAGGGCCAGCCACATTGGATAAGCCGCATAATGCCGGCAGCAGGCAGCAAAACGGTCTGCCAGCTGCTGGCGCAGGCTGGGTGTATCCATCAGCAGCTGTGCCCGCGCGCTGCTTTGCACTGTGGCAACCGCGACTATGCCATCGACCATCGCATTGGCTTCACGCCAAGGGCTGCCGGGGTTAGCGAGGCCTCGTACTGCTTTTAATTTCACCGGCAGACGCCAGAGTTGACCGGCTTTGACTTCGGGCAGCATTTCGCCCGATTGCGCATACCAGCGGACTTCGACTAACTGGCCGGCGGCGACTTGCATTTTTTCTGCGCAGTCGTCACTGAACTGCAAGACAAAACGGCTATTTTCGACGAATTGACGCGGCAGACTGACCACTAGTCCGCAAACTTCTGTGGTATGCTCGGCCACAACTTGTGCACTGCTGTGCTGATGCTGTTGTAACTGCCAGCACAGAGACAACAAATAGGTGATGGCACCGCAGATAAACGCGTGGTAATGCCTCAATCGGGTTGGCAACAATGGCGTGGCAGCAAGCGCAATCAGGCAGACCAGAGCCAGCGGACGTAACGGCGGTAATTGCTCCAGCCACAACGCCAGCAACGCTGCGGCCAAGACACCAAAGCTAAAACGTTCCATGTTTCAATTTGGTTAATGAGATGTAATGGCTAAGAACTTTATTAAAAAATACCTGCCAGATCCAGATCTGATCAGAAATCATAAATCGATGCAGATCTTTGGCAAATTCCTGCATGACGGCAATTTGTGGCATCTGCACCGCCGCTCGGCCCGTGGCGCTTTCGCGGCCGGTTTGTTCGCCGCTTTAATGCCGATGCCGGGCCAGACTGTACTGGCGGCTGCACTCGCCATTATTTTTCGCTGTAATATTCCGATCGCCGTGGCGTTATGCTGGCTAACCAACCCGTTCACCATGGCACCAATTTTTTACATTTGCTACAACATCGGCACCTGGGTATTGGGCATGCCGCCTCTTAATGTCGAGTTTCATGCCACTTTTGAGTGGCTGATCGCCAGCATTGACTCGGTCGGTAAACCATTCTTGGTGGGCAGTCTGATTTTCGCGGCGATGGTGTCGACGGCCGCCTGGTTTTTAATTGACTGGTGCTGGATTATCGCAGTACGCCGCGCCTGGCGTAAAAGAGCCGAACGGCACAACACCGCGGTTTAATCCGGCAGATGAAAGCAAAACCCGTCCCCCGCCGCTTCTGGCAACTGCCTGATGCAGAGCTACTGCGCCAGCAGCCCTGGTTCCAGAAATTTGGTCCAAAGCTGAATAACACCGCCTTATGGCGCTTGCGGCGCCGTTCTTTGCAGCGCGCCTGTGCGGTCGGTTTGTTTTGTGCCTGGCTACCGTTGCCCATTCAGATGCTGCTGGCGGCGGCGCTGGCTGTGCGGTTGCAGGCGCATTTGCCGCTGGCGCTTGGCCTGGTCTGGCTGAATAATCCGCTGACGTTGCCGCTGTTGATTGTGGCTGGTTATCAGGCTGGTGTAGCGATTTTGCAGATGCCGGTGCAGGAATTTGTCTTTGAAGCCAGCTGGCAATGGCTGGCCGCATCGCTGCATCAGGTCGGTGTGCCACTGCTGACCGGTTCTGTGTTGCTGGGGCTGTTGTCGGCTTTACTGAGCTGGCCTTTGTCGGCGCGAATCTGGCATTTTCACCTGCGCCAGCGTCGCGCCAAAGCCCGTTTAATCAGGCAAAGCCGTTAGTTTCTAATACTGTCCTAACACTTGCGCAGGCTCAACACGGGCGGCGCGGCGCGCCGGGTAAATAGTGGCCAGCAGACTCAGCACCAAAGCGACGCTGACGGTCAGCACCACATCCGGCCACTGAATTTGCGCCGGCAAAGTGTCAATAAAATAGATGGTTGGGTCGAGCAGACTGCGCCCGAGCAGTGTTGACACCAAACCAAACAGATTTTCAATCTGCCAAGCCAGCACCAGGCCGGTCAGCGCGCCCCACAAAGTGCCTTTGACGCCATTGAGCCACCCCAGCCAGATAAATGCCCGTACCAGCACCGCAGGCTTAGTGCCCATCGTCAGTAAAATCGCAATATCGGCCTCTTTTTCCCGCACCGCCATTACCAGCGTCGCAACGATATTAAAACAGGCCACGCTAATCACCAGTGCCAGTACCAGATATAAGATACTGCGCACCATCTGGATATCCTGATATAAATGGCCCTGGGTGCGGAACCAGTCCAGCATGTAGACATAATCGGTGGCCTGATTGCCAAGTTCCCGCGCGACATTGCCCGCCTGAAAGATATCCTGAATTTTAAAGGCAAAACCCTGCACTGTACCCGGCGGCATTTTCAGCCAATCCGCCAGCGCATCCAGTTGCACCCAGATTTGCTGATAATCGAGTTGCCCGCCAATACCGACAATAGCAATGACTTCAAGTAAGACGTTTTTCTGGCCGGCCAAATCGCCTTGTTCGGTCAGTTCGGGCAACATCAGTTGCACCTGCTCGCCGACTTTAACGCCGAGTTCTTTTGCCACGCCCTCGCCTAAAATCACTTGCTGCGCTGTAGGCTCAGTCAAGGCACCACTTTTGACAAATAAATCAAGCTGACTGATGCCACTTTCATAAGCTAAATCAATCCCCCGCACTGCAATGGCTTTGACCTTCCCCTGTGCGCGCAATAAGCCGTCGGTACGGATATAAGGCGCTGCTGCGACCACGCCTGGCTCACTGCCGAGCTGCTGTAATTTCGCCGGCCAGTTGGCGATTGGTTTGTCAACCGCCTGCAGTTCAACATGGGGGATCACATTAAGCAGCTTTTGTTCCAGCGCCTGCTCAAAACCATTCATCACCGACAACGCCAAAATCAGAATAGCTACGCCAAGGCCTATGCCCCAGGTTGAAGATGCGGCAATAAAACGGATAAAGGCGCTGCTGGAACGGGTGTGGCGATAACGCTGTGCCAGCTGCCAGGACAGGCTAGCCATGCAGCTCTCCTAATTTGCCATCCCGCATAGACAGTTGCCGGTCGAGTTTGGCCGCCAAATCCGGGTCATGCGTCACCACAATAAAGCTGGTACCGAGGTCACGGTTTAATTCGCGCATCAGCTGATAAATACTTTCGGCAGTCTGATGGTCCAGATTACCGGTGGGTTCATCCGCCAGGATCAGTGCAGGTTCGCCAACGACAGCCCGGGCAATAGCGACACGCTGGCGCTCACCACCGCTGAGCTCGGACGGCCGGTGCGTCAGACGATGCCCAAGCCCAACCCGTGTTAACATCTGCCGGGCTTTATTTAATGCATCAGCTTGCGACACACCACGGATCAGCAGCGGCATCGCGACATTCTCTTCGGCGGTAAAATCCATCAGCAAATGATGGAACTGATAAATAAACCCCAGTTGCTGATTACGCAGCTGCGATTTTTGGGTTGGATTTAACTGCGCAACATGCTGACCGGCCAGTATTAATTCGCCACTATCCGCCTGATCCAGCGTACCCAGAATATGCAACAAAGTACTTTTGCCTGAGCCTGAACTACCGACAATAGCCACCATCTGGCCAGCCGGCACCTGCAAATTGATCTGATGCAGTACCGGCGTGACGTGGGCGCCATCGCGGTAGCTTTTACAAATATTTTTACAGCTTAACATCATGATTTTTTTGCCTGTCTGTTATTCATCGTGCAGCATTATTTGATCACGCGGTACTTATTCATTGCACAATTGCTATTCGTCACGCAGCACTGTAGCCGGTTCCACCTGAACGGCACGCCAGGCCGGGTAAATCACTGCCAGCGCCGTGAGCAATACCGCTGACAGCATTATCAGCAGCACGTCGGTCCATTGCAAAATGACCGGCAATGCCATGCCCTGTACCAGCTACAGGCCCAGAAGCGCCAGCAAGTCGTTTAAACTCAGCGTCAAGACGACGCCAGCCACAGCACCAGTCAGCGCTCCGGTCACGCCATGGCTCATCCCCTGGGCGGCAAACACATAAAACAGCTGCTGATTGGTCATGCCCTGGGTTTTTAAAATCGCCACTTCACGTTGTTTTTCCGTCACCATCATCACCAGTGCAGAGACGATATTAAAAGCGGCGACCGCCACAATCAGTAATAACATCAACCACATCATGGCTTTTTCCATTGCCACTGCCGAAAACAGTTTGCCATGGCTCTGTCGCCAGTCAGTGACCTCACTGACACCTGCCAGCTGACTGATGTCCTGTTGCAGCTGCGGCGCCAAAAACGCATCGTTGAGCCCAACACGCCAGGCGGTTTCTTTGTTGCCAGTCAGTTTTTGTAAGTCCTGCAAACGCAGCAAAACGACGACTTTATCGACTTCAGAGCCGGTATCAAAAATCCCGGCTACGGTAAAGTTGCGCTGGCGCGGCATCCAGCCAAGCGGCGTGTAGCTGCCGCCGGTTGGCAACATCAAGCGGATTTGCTGGCCCAGCTGCACCCGTAATTTGTCAGCGAGCGCGCTGCCAAGCACCACCTGATAACGGCTGGCGGCGAAATCCTGCCAATCGCCCTGCTGCAGGGATTGCTGCAAAAATGTCGGTAAGGCGTTGACGTCAACGCCCTGTAACATGGCGCCGGTTAAGTCTTTACTGGATTGGATCAGCGCTTCGCTTTGTAAAAACGGGCTGATTTGCGCAATAGCCGGAAACTGCTTCGGCAACCGGGCCGGCAATGTTGTGTCGCTGCTATGGACAATCAAATGTGGGATC
>CAMLNG010000145.1 GCA_946481195.1 uncultured Chromatiaceae bacterium | reverse complement strand
CGGGCGGGTGACTTCAGCCTATAACCTTAGCACAGCACAACGGTGCCGATTGAACCTGTCAGTTGTGTTTTCTCTACCGGCGCTGCAGCAGTAAACCCCGCACCAGCGCATATTGCGCGGCGTAATAACTCAGCATAATCAACAGACCAGCGCCAGGCAGCGGCTGCCAGAACCGGTTCAGTCCAATCAGGCAATCTGAGCTGATAAACAGCAGTCCGCCGCCAATTAGCCAGACATTACGCTTGCTGCTGCACCAGGTGCCATACGACATGCTCAGGATCACGCTGATATAAGCCAGCACCGGCACTGCCATGCTACCAAGTTTGGGCCACATCAGCGTCAGGACGACAGCGGCAAATAACGCATAAGGCAGCAACAGCAGCGGCTTGTGGCCGGTGAAAGGCCGCATCGCCAGTAAATAACACAAGTGTGCCAGCAAAAAGGCGCCAAGGCCAAAGACAAACAACCGTTGCCCGTCTAAGGCCAGCAGAACATCACCCAACATCGAAAACGCCAACGCAGCCAATAAAGCCAGCTGTTGCCGGACTGGCGCTGTACGCAGTACCCAGCCGCTTAACAGCAAAAGCGGCAGGATTTTCAGCAGAAAATTCAATGGGAATGCGCCCTGAGCATCAAGCCACAGATAGAGGCCGGATAGTCCCAGGAATACAGCAGTTAGTTGCAGTGGCATAGGCTAAGTGTTTGTATTGGAAAGAACAATCATACTGCGCTTTCCGTGATCAAAGTACAAGGCCAGCGTTGATACAGGCAGCGTGCCGGAGCGGTCATCACAGCGCCATCATCCGCGGTCCCCACATCATCATTGCTGCGGCCACCACGCCAATGGCGGTCAGCAAGAATCCACCTGCCATCAGGATGGCACCAGACCAGAGTAACCAGGGTTGCTGGCTGCGCCGGCAATGCCACCACAGTTCAGCGACCACCATTGGCAGCAGATAACAGGCAAAGGACAGCACTAAATCGGCCGGGCCATCCAGCGTGGCATTGTTACCGTTTGGCCCCTGATTCAGCAGATACCAACCCATCAAAAATAAGCGGAAAGTCCAGACGCCGTTAATTAAGAAAAAACTATGCAAAGCAAAGCGTTGATGCAGGGAAAAATTGCGCCGGCGGGCATAAAACCAGGCCAGGCCCACCGCCAGTGGGATCAACAAACCATTGAGGGTGATGCCGATGGCCCCGAGGTCGCTTAACCGTGAGCCGCGCACCCAGGTCAGATACAACCCTGTGATTGCGCCACATAAACCTAACGTCAGAAACAACCGGCCATTCCAGCGGTGCAGCTGCGGCCAGCGTTGCCGTAGTTGTGGCAGCAGCTGCAACAAGCCGCCGACGCTGAGTAGCGCGGCCGGTAACAAATGCGCAAACAGCACCAGATTGCCACTGACATCACCGGCGACAAAACCAGTGATAGGGCGTGCCCGGTTGGCGCTCAGATAATCGCCGGTAAACACCGGCCACAGATATAACAAGGCAATGTAACAGGCGAATAACCACTGTCCGCATAAAGCCATGGCGAACCAGGCCATGCTGCTGCCTTGCAACAGCCGACGTGCAGCAGTGACCGACCAGGTTGTGGCATTGGATTGGCTGGACCAGGGGAAGTAAATCGACATGTGTGAACTCCGGTTTAGGTTAAATTCACCAGAGCTTGACCTGCTGCATGGCCGATTTCGCGCCGGATTTGAAATTCGGCGCAGCAAATTTGGCTTCTATTCTCGCAATATTTACTGACAGACTGGCTTTGCCGCTGCGCGTCAGTCAGTGCTAGCATCAGCGCATAATCTTGCGGCCGGAGTCTGCTGATGTGGCATCAAAATCTGCATTTGAGCTTATTTGTATTGAGTCTGTTGCTGCTGTTTGCGCAGCTGCCGGTCAGGCAAAAGCATGCGGTGCATCTTTGGTTTGCGCTGTTCTGCGGCTCGATCGCTATTCTGGCACTGCAGCGGCTGAAAGGTGCCGACTGGGGCGTCTGGCAATATCTGATAGGACTGGGCGCCTGTCTGACTTGCAATGGCTATTGGTTGGTGGCCCGTGCGCTGTTCCGGCCAGTGGCGGCCGTTGGCCGTTATCATATGTTGGCGGCGGCCACTGTGGCTGTACTGGTGATGGGGCTCCAGATGTTGCAGCTGGTGCAAACACAATGGCAGCTGGCTCCTTCGGTATTAGCACCACTGAGTGCGGCGACCGGTGAATTATTGACGTTATTGTCGTCGACCATGCTGATGTTGACGTTGTGGGAAGGTTGCCGTGGTTTTGCTCAGGCCCAGCGGGCGGAGCGTCATCAGCGCCTGATGTTTGTTGGCAGTTTTGCCGCAGCGTTATTTTTGTGCCTGATAGTGACAAAAATCTGGCCGGCTGCCGCGACAGACTCTTTGCTGCGACAAAATCTGGCTGCAGTCTCGGCTATCTGGATGCTGGTCATGACACAAGGGCTGATCTTGTGGCGTTATCCGCGATATGTCCGTCAGACTGCTGCGGCATCCGTTGAGACAAAACCAGCACTGGTCGCCTTATCTGACACGGACCAACAGCTGCTCAGCGCCATCACCAGCGCATTAGTGCAGGAACAATTATTTTTGCAACCGAACCTGAAAGTGGCAGACCTGGCGCGGCGTTTTGCCCTGCCGGAATATCGGATCAGCCGGCTGTTACGACAACAATACCCGCAGTGGAATTTTAATCAGCTGATCAACGATTTGCGCATCAGATACGCCAGCACCCTGCTGGCTGATCCCGATAAACAACACTGGCCTGTGCTCGTGGTGGGGCTGGAAAGCGGTTTTGCCTCGGCTGGCCCGTTCAGCCGGGCATTTAAAGCCGTGATGGGCAAGACACCACATGAATACCGGCAACAACGGCTCAATGCGCTGCTTTAGTTTGAGGCAATAGCGGTAGTAAGCAGGCTTGGTCTTGTGGACCTGCGGTGACCGGTTGCTGCCGGCGGGCGGCAATAAGCTGGTCGACCCGGGCAATGAAGGCCGCCGGCACCTGCGCGGAAAAGGCGATATGTACATCTCCTTCCACCACTGGCAACGCCAGTTTTTGATAAAGTTTTTGCTGCTCCGCGGGTAACACTGCGAAATGTCGTTCCGCCGAGATCAATAAATCGGCCCGGCCTTTGTCCAGCATGTCAAAAGGCCGGGCAGTGCTGTGGTTGACCGGTACCAGCCCTCTGCTGCAATTTGGGTACTGCCGGAGTTGCTGCATGGGCTCGCCAAAATAGCCTTGTGCCGGGATCAGAATGCGGGCCTGTTGCATCACCGGGTCACACCAGGTTTTGATTTGATCCCAGCGGCTATCCTGTAGCCGGCGGTAAAAATAGACATTATTGCGGCCAATCGGCAGGCTTAAGCGGAACGAGCGGGACGCCGTTTTAGCAAGGCCGGTAACGACTTCAATCTCACCGGTTTGCAGTTTTTGTTCGCGCACCGTCAGGTCGGGATTGCCTTCAACAAATTGCAGCGGACAACCGAGTTCGCGGAAAAAGGCCTGCTGCCACTGGTCGATGCAAGACGGCGCCGTGTTTTGGCGGTCAAACAGCTGAAAGGTCCGCAGCTGCGGCGGACATTCAGCAGCGACAGCTTGCAGGCCGAATACGATAGAACTTTGCACCAGCGTTTTTACCATCGAAGTCACTCACCGGCCTGAGCCTGCCCTTATCTGTTATTGGGGGTTAAACAGCGCCAGCGAATAATCCAGCAAGCCGGCGTCAGCGATATCGCCATGACCAGGCACCAGGATTTTCACCTGCGGATATGCGGCTTTTAAGCGCCTGAGACTATCCGGCCACGCTTTGACATCGGCATCAGCGATATTGCCAAGGCCGGGATAACGTGGCGCTTTAACAAAACAGCCGCCGTGTAACAGCTGATATTGCGGCAGGTACAGCACTATGTTGTCGTGGGTATGGCCAGGCCCTGGGTAATACCATTGCAGCGGCCCATCCGGATAACTGGCTCCGACCGCCAGATCTGTGACGGCCTGCAGCGGGCTGATACCTGCTTTGGCCGCCAGTGCTGCGGTCTGCGCTGTTACCTGCAGCGGGATGCCCCGTTCGGCCAGTGCGACGATACCGCCAGTGCGGTCATCATGGGCATGGGTGGCAATGGCCTTGACCACCGGGCGCTGCAGTACCACGTCAATCCAGTGTAATAAATCCCGCGTTGGATAAAAACCCCAGGCGGTATCAAGTAACCAGATGCCCTCTGGTGTATCGAGCAGCAGGCCATTGGCGGTAAACACAGCGCCATTGCTGAGGGTTTGTTCGGTGCGGTGTAACCAAAGACCCGGCGCAAGCTGCTGAACCTGCAGCTGTGGCGAAAGCTGCCGGACCGGATAGACCGACGGTGGTTGCAGTGTCTGCGCAGCCTGGGTCTGAGCGCTGTTCAGCAGTACACATGCAGCTATTAGCAAAGCGCGTATCTCCATCAGATGTACCCCCGTTGCCGTTGTCTTCGGCGCCATGAATTGATTATGCAGACTTTAGCGAATTTCTGTCACGGTTCTACTTAGTTTGTTCCTGTTTATGCGAAATTTATCAGCTTTTTATCACTGTAAAAGGGACGAGGCCAACTAGATTGGTGGAGCCTGAACTGATCTCAGGTTTCTTTTTTCCAAGGAGATTGAACATGGAACAACAATCATTGGTCTGGTCGTTACCGGTGCAAAACGTCAATGCCAGCCGCAGTACTATTCAGGGTTTGCAGGACTATAAAAACCGCTTCTGGGCTATTGGCCTGAACGGTGACACTTTACAGCCGGACGGCTTTTTGAAGTTCTTTAATGACCGGAGTCTGCCTTTTGCATATTTTGTGCGCAGTCAGGGCGTTTCTATCGGTAATGAAGCAGCCTATGACAGTAATATCAGTACGTTACAGACTTACATCCAACAACAAATCAATGCGGAAGCCGATTTGGTGAATGCGATCATTGGTCAGCTGAAAGACTATCAGGCGCGCAACTGGGCGATTGGTTTAAATGGCGACACGCTGCAGCCAGATGGTTTTGTCAGCTTCTTTGGCCAGCGTCAGCTGCCATTTGATTTTTACGTGCGCAGTCAGGGTGTTTCATTGGGTGAACCAAGCGCCTATAACCACAACATCCTGACGTTGCAGCAATATCTGCAGCAACTGCGTTAAGCGTATCGGTCCTGAGTGACACTGCAGCAGCCGGTGCTACTGCAGGATATGGCCGGGTTTGTGGTCCCGGCCTTTATGTTCAGGCAGAGAAACGGTCAATACTCTGGTGCAGCGATTTGGCCTGCTGCGAGACTTCTTCGCTGATCTCCGCGTTGTAACGGCTGGTATCAAGCGTTTCCAGCGCCAGATCGCGGATGCGTACCACGTTCTGATTCACTTCGGCCGCCACCAGACTTTGTTCCTCAATGGCGGCGGCGATAGTGGTAGTCATATCCAGCACGTTGCCAATATCCTGCGTCATACTGCCGAGCAATTGCATAGTTAATTCGGCCTGTTCGGCGCTGTGGGCGCCCTGATCGCGGCAGACACTGATTTGCTGCACTATTTCGCCGGTGCGTTGTTGCAGACCCTGAATAATGCCTTCAATTTGTTTGGTGGATTGCTGGGTTTTCATCGCCAGCATCCGCACTTCATCAGCGACCACAGCGAAACCGCGGCCTTGTTCACCGGCGCGGGCAGCTTCAATGGCAGCATTGAGTGCCAGTAAATTAGTCTGGTCGGCCAGGCTGCGGATCACTTCCAGCACTGAACCTATGGTCTGGCTGTCCTGTGCCAGGCTATGCACGGTCGCAGTTGCCTGTTGCAGGCCGGCCGATAACTGGCGGATGCCGCTGGCGCTCTCCTGCACTTGTTGCTGGCCACGCAGCGCGTGCTGATTGGTTGCTTCAGCTTTGCTGGCTGCCATTTCAGTGTTGGCGGCGATTTCCTGAATAGTGGCGCCCATTTCGGTGACGGCAGTGGCAACCAGATCAGTTTCCGACTGTTGCTGCGCCATACCCAACCGGGTTTGCTCAGTGGCTGTACTAAGCCCGGTGGCGGCCTGATCCAGCATACTCAGAGCGCCATTGACCGATTGGATCAGTTGCTGCACTTCAGCCAGCATGGCGTTAAAGTCCTCGCCTAATAACGACATTTCATCGCGGCCAAGTACGGTCAGACGCAAACGGAAATCGCGCTGCGTGCGCACCGCTGCAATGGTTTGCTGCACAGCACGCACCGGCTGGATCACTGAACGGCTTAACGCCACAATCAAAGTGCCGAGCACCAGCAAGGTCAGCACAAAGACTGCAATCGCGAAGTTCCAGCTGTCGTTCAGTTCTTCAGCAATAGCCGCGCTGGTGTGGTCGGTCAGCTGCTGTAAATCCGCTTCTGTACTCTGGATTTGTTTGCGCAGCTGGCCTTGCAGGCCTTCCGTGGCGGTCAGACCGGCGTCGACTTCCGCGTCGGTCAGCGCCAGAAAACTTTGCTGGTAACTGGCCAGCGTCTGCTGTTGGGGAGTATTTAACAATGGCTGCAGCGCAGTGGCTATTTTCTCAAAATGAGCGCGGTACTTCAGGTCGCGGTTTAAACGGAAATCTTTTTCATACCGGCGCAGTTGCAGCAGCAAAATGGTTTGCTGTGGGTTTTGGCTGTCCGCCAGACTGTTTTCAATCTGATGGGCGGCGGCACGCATCGCGCCGGTCAGGCCATCTTTGTCATGCAGGCCAATGTCACGGCGTTTTTGTACCAGGGCCGCAAAACTTTGCTGATAAGCGCCGGCTTGTTGTTCGAAGGTGTCAAGTGCGGCAGTTTGCAGCTGATAATCGGTCAGAATCGCCCGCAGCGCTTTACTGTGTTCGCCGATACGCTGGAAGCTATCCTGATGTAATTGCTGATGTTTCAGGTCCAGCCGCAGTAAAAAATCTTTTTCATGGCGGCGTAGCATCAGCACATCGGTTTTCAGCATTTCGACCAGTTTGTCGGCCTGTTCCAGCTGTTTCAAATCGTGGTTTTGCTGCAGCATGGTCAGCAATAACAGCGTCATGGCCAGTGCCATGGCCAGGCCCATGCCAGCCAGCCGCTGCGCGATGGTAAATTGTCGTAAGAACTGCCACATTTGAGTTGCGTCCGCATCGTCATACAAAGGAAAAAATATTGTAATAAAAAAGCAGTTCTAAATCAGAAACAGTCGATTAAATTCAATGCGTTAGCTTAATTAATACACAAAAAGCCCCGCCAAAGGCAGGGCTGTTGCGCGCTTATAAACGTAAGCCGTGCCGGTACAGCTGCGCTGCTATCTGTAACATGCCCTGCTGCCAGGCCTGCGATTTGGTTTCATCCGGCGCCAGCCAATATTGACCGTCACCGTTGAGCAGCAAGACAAAGCCGGTTTCAGTCGCTTTGTTGTAATACATCATGCTGCTGGCACCGACAAACAAACCATTGTGACCGACATAATCACCACTGCGCTGCCAGAACCAACCGGGGAAATCATGGCCCGGTGTAAAAGGCTGGTCCCAGCCAAGCAGCTGTTTGCGGCGGCTCTGGCTCAGGCCTGGCAACGCCTGCGCCGGTGATTCGCTGGCGATGGCGGCCAGATAAGTGGCGAGGTCCCGCGCTGAGCTGTGCAACATGCCGGCGTAATAATCGGATGAAGCATAACGTGGCAGCGGCATCAGTTCCCCTTCTGATGTCGGCAGGTACAAAGTCGCCGCATTGTGGAAATCCTGTTGTGGCCAAAAGGTATTGTGCAGCTGCAGCGGTGCCAGAATTTCGCGTGCTGACCACTGGGCAAAAGGTTCGGCCGTCAGTTGTTCCAACGCCAGACTGGCCAGTTCGGCGCCGACATTGCTGTAATTCTCAACGCCGGCCGCAGCGAAGTTTTGTGGCTGATACCAGGCGCCGCCCGGTTGCAGATAACCGGCCAGAAAACGCTGATGCGAAGGCTCCGGTGTGCCGCACTGCTCAATGCCGCGCAATTGGTTAAGTAACGAAGCACCGTCTGCCGTACTGTAGATGGAGCAAAACAAGATGTTGTCCTGATCGATGATCCCCGATTGATGCTGAGCCAGTTGCTGCCAGCTTGGCTGCAAACTCTGACCATCCGGTCGTTGCGGCATAAAGGGTAATTCAGGTAATGGATTGTTAACGGCGATGTTTAATTTCCCGATAGCGGTCCCCAGCAGGGTTTTACTGACTGAAGCCACCAGGATTGGTGTATCGGCCGTCATAGCCGTGCTGGTGGCAACATCGGCCACACCTTCGGCAAATGTGGCTGCCACTTTGCCCTGACGTACCACGGCTGCCGCCAGGCCTGGCTGGTTAAATTGCTGGCGAAACCGGCGCAGCGTAGTTTGTACGTCATTGGCAGACGCCGACCGACTGGCCGGGGCCTGCAATAATTGCAGCGCGCGGTCTATGGCGGTAACACTTTGTAACGGCAGGTCGAGGCTTAAGTAAGGGT
>CAMLNG010000144.1 GCA_946481195.1 uncultured Chromatiaceae bacterium | reverse complement strand
GGCGTTTCAGGACCCGACTAAACCGGTTGAGAACGATCAAATGATCGCTCAGATGACCAGTTTTACCATGGCTGATGGCATTAGTTCGTTGAATACCAACTTTAAAGACTTTGCCGCCAGTATGAACTCAAATCAGGCCTTGCAGGCATCCAGTCTGGTCGGACGGACTGTGCGGGTGAATTCCGATACGCTGATTTTTGACGGTACCAATCCAACTTATGGCGCAATTGATGTACCGGCAAAAACCACATCAATGAAAGTCAGTATTTATGATGCCAGTGGTGCTTTGGTCAAAAGCGATACTGTCGCCAACCCAAGCGAAGGCAAGTTTGAACTGGCATGGGATGGCACAAATGAAGCAGGGACTAAACAGACAACCGGACTTTACACAATGAAAATTGATGCCACTGTAGACGGTAAGGCGCAAAGCCTGGTCACGTCCAGTTATGTGCCGGTCGCCAGTGTGACATTAGGAACATCGACCGCAGATATGAAATTGAATTTACTTGGCCTTGGCGCCAAAAAAATGTCAGACATTTTAGAAATTGCCGCAGGCTGACGCCTGACTATCGAGGTGAACTATGAGTTTTAATATTGCATTGAGTGGTCTGGCTGCAGCCCAGAAAGATTTGGATACCACTGCGAACAACATTGCCAACGTCAATACGACGGGTTTTAAAGAGTCACGCGCTGAGTTCGCCGACGTCTATGCCGGCTCCATTTTCTCACCAGGCCGGACTAAGGTCGGTGACGGTGTGACCACTTCGCAAGTGGCTCAGCAGTTCAGTCAGGGCGCGCTGAAATTCACCCAAAACTCGCTGGATATGGCGATCACCGGGGATGGTTTTTTTGCTTTGACCTCTGATTTAGCCTCGCGGGACATGACCTTTACGCGCTCTGGTGCTTTCAAGCTGAGTAAAGACAATTTTATCGTGGATAATAACGGCAATTTCCTGCAGGGTTATCCGGTTGACCCTGCTACAGGTTCTGCCAGTTCAGTAAGTCTCAGTACGACCAAACCGATCCAAATCCCCAGCACGGCTGGTGCGCCGCGTTCGACCAGTAATGTGTATATGACGATGAATTTGAACTCAACGTTAACGGCTCCGGCGGGTGGTTGGCCTGCATTTAATCCGACCGATAAAGCTACCTACAACACAGGGTCAACAACTTCGACCACTGTCTATGACAGCCTGGGTGAGCCACACGTACTATCATTTTATTTTCGTCGTACAGCGACTGCGACTGATAATGACTGGGAAGTGTATGCAGTTTTTGACGACAATACTGCGGCTCCTCCAGGTACAGCAACCAATGGCCAGTATTTTGGTACGGGTACCATCTTACGGTTTGACGCAAATGGTATCCCAGAAGCACCAACCGCTACATCTATGCCAGACTTGGTTATTCCATCAGCAACCTTGAATACAACAGCCTACCTGACCAATGGTGCGCAGTTTACCAGCAACCTGACAGTAAACTTCAGCAATCAGGCCGGGACAAATTTCCCTACGCAATATGCCAGTAAGTTCGAAGTGGGGTCGTTAAATCAGGACGGTACAACCGTGGGTCGTTTGACCAGTATTGATATTGACGCTGCCGGCAAAGTTATGGCGAGTTACAGTAACGGTGATCAGACGTATTTATCCCAAGTCACAATGGTGAAGTTTGCCAACCCACAAGGTTTGACTCAGGCCGGCAACACCGCCTGGAAACAAAGCCTTCGATCTGGCGAAGCTTTAGCTGGTGAAGCAAACACTGGTACTTTGGGGGCGATCAACTCTTCTGCATTAGAAAACTCTAACGTCAACCTGACTAACGAGCTGGTCGATTTGATCGCTGCGCAGCGCAACTTCCAGGCCAACTCGCGGGCGTTGGAAGTGAACAGCTCATTGCAACAGACTGTTCTGCAAATCCGTTAAGGTTCCATTTGATAAAAAACCACCTACGGGTGGTTTTTTTATTCGCCACCATCCATGGTGCTCACCTTTCAGGCCAACGCGGTGCGTTGTTAAAAACCGCTCCCTGCGTTTTTTTATTCGCCACCATCCATGGTGCTCACCTTTCAGGCCAACGCGGTGCGTTGTTAAAAACCGCTCCCTGCGTTTTTTATTCGCCACCGTCCAAAGCGGACTTTTCAGCTCAACGATTCGCTTTTTCAAAAGCGCTTCAGACGTTTTTTATGCCGGATAAGCGGCAAACGACTGCCGCCATAACTGTATCAACCCGTCAGCATGTTTTTTGGCACCATCCTTGCTTTACCTGTTTAGATAGAGAAGGGGGATCACTATGGATCGCATGGTTTACATCGCAATGACTGGCGCAAAAGAGAATATGAATGCGCTGTCGGTGCGTGCTAACAACCTGGCTAATGCTAATACCGTTGGTTTTAAAGCAGATTTAGCGCAGGCTCGCGCTATGCAGGCTTTTGGTGATGGCCAGCCGACCCGGGTGTTTGCCCTGACCGAAATGCCAAGTCAGAATTTTGACGCTGGTGAAATCAAGATCACACAGAATGAGCTGGATGTTGCCATTCAGGGCGACGGCTGGTTTGCCGTTGAGGATGGTGAGGGCAATGAAGCCTATACCCGCGCCGGTAATCTGCAAATCAGTCCGGAAGGTTTTTTACAGACCTCTTCCGGCCTCAATGTGCTGGGTGAAGGTGGTCCGATAGAAGTGCCGCAGCCACTCAGCAAAATTGAAATTACCAAAGATGGTGGTGTCAATGTGTTACCCCGCGGAGCGCCAGCCACCGCGATGGTCGAGGCAGCCAGAATTAAGCTGGTGAAACCCGACAACCAGGACATGTTTAAAGGGAACGACGGTTTGTTTCGCCGCAAAGATGGTGAGCAGGCCGAAGTGGACCCGACAGTTAATCTGCTAAGCGGCGCAGTAGAAGGCAGCAATGTTAATGCGGTTGCTGAGATGACTTATATGATCAACCTGCAGCGCCAATATGAGCTACAGGTCAAAATGATGAAGACGGCTGAAGATATGGACCGTCAACATAATCAGGTACTTCGTATCATCTAGAGCTTAAAGCTCAGGAGGACTCTATGCATCCGGCACTTTGGATCAGTAAAACCGGCTTAGACGCCAAACAGCGCGACATTTCGGTGATCTCTAACAATCTGGCCAACGCCAGCACGGTTGGCTACAAAAAGAGCCGGGCGGTCTTCGAAGATTTGTTGTATCAGAATATCAACCAACCTGGTGGTCGCTCATCACAAAACTCAGAGCTGCCAAATGGCCTGATGATTGGCGCCGGCACAAAAGTGGTCGCGACACAAAAGAACTTTAGCCAGGGCAATCACATGACTACCGACAATGCACTGGATGTCATGATTCAGGGCCCAGGCTTTTTTGAGGTGCTGATGCCGGATGGCACCATCTCTTATTCACGGAATGGCCAGTTTACCACCGATAGTGAAGGTAACCTGGTGACGTCAGGTGCCGGTTACCAAATCCAGCCAACTATCACCATTCCCCCTGAAGCAACCGAAATCACCATTTCTCAGGACGGCGAAGTGTCGGTGAAAATCCCGGGGCAAGTAGAAAATGCCGTGCTCGGTCAGCTGACCGTGACCAATTTTATCAACCCGGCCGGTCTTGAACCTATCGGTCAGAACCTGTTTAAACAAACCGGTGCCAGTGGCGACCCGGTACAGGGTGTGCCTGGGCTTGAAGGCATCGGTTTTATTGTGCAGGGCGCATTAGAAGCGTCAAACGTCAATGTGACCGAAGAACTGGTGGGCTTGATTGAAAGTCAACGCGTCTACGAAATGAATTCCAAAGTGATTTCGGCAGTAGACCAGATGCTGAGTTTTGCGATTCAGCAGCTCTGATTGGTGGAGGTTGTTATGCGGCAGTTATGGCTGGTTTTATTTTGTTGTGGTTTGGCGTCCTGCGCCAGCTACGTACCGGAGGCTTTTCCGGATGATCCGGCTTTTGCGCCATTGCCGCCGGAGCCTGCGGCTAAACCTGTGCTGAATACCGGTTCTTTGTATGCCAACGGCGTCTCCAACGGTCTTTACTCTGACAATAAAGCCCGGCGTGAGGGCGATATTATTACTGTGGTACTGAAAGAAAATACTCAGGCGTCGAAAAAAGCCAAAACGGAGTTTGGTAAAGATTCCAGCAATTCGATTGATCCTATGGTGGGTTTGGGCGGTCGCAACGTGTCGGTCGCCGGCAATACGCTGCAACTTGGTGTCAATTCCAGCAGTGAGTTTAAAGGCGATTCCAAAGCCGACCAGAGTAACAGTCTGGTCGGTGATATTTCCGTCAATGTGCTTAGAGTAATGGCCAATGGCAACCTGGTGATCCGTGGTGAAAAATGGCTGACGCTCAATACCGGTAAAGAATACATCCGGTTGACCGGCGTGATCCGGCCGGAAGATGTGGATTCACGCAATACTGTAGAGTCGACCAAAATCGCCAATGCCCGCATTGAATATAGTGGTACCGGTGCAACGCATGGTGGACAAGGACCTGGCTGGCTTACCAGATTTTTCTCCAGTGCGTTGTGGCCATTCTGAGCGGGGAACCTGCAATGAACAAATATTTGTTGAGCGCGGCCATGTTGCTGTTTGTCACCAGTGCTCAGGCCGCCCGCGTGAAAGATGTGGCGACAGTCGAAGGGGTTCGGCATAACCAGTTGGTCGGATATGGACTGGTGGTTGGTCTGCCGGGTACTGGCGAGCAAAGCCCGTTCACTGAGCAAAGCTTCAAAACCATGCTGGCTAATTTTGGTATTAATTTGCCGGCCGGCATGAAAGCACAGATTAAAAACGTTGCCGCAGTAGCCGTGACCGCAGAACTTCCACCTTTCGCCAAGCCTGGCCAGAACCTTGATATTACAGTGGCGTCCGTCGGCAGCTCAAAGGGCTTGCGCGGTGGTCAGTTGCTGCAAACCTTCTTAAAAGGCCTGGACGGTCAGGTGTACGCTGTTGCACAGGGCAGTCTGGTGGTATCAGGCCTTGGCGCTGAGGGCGCTGACGGTTCACAGGTTGTCGTCAATACGCCGACTGTCGGTCGTATTCCTAATGGTGCGACTGTAGAGCGTGAGGTACCGACACCATTTGCTCAGGGCGATTACATCACTTTTAACCTTAACCGTGGTGATTTTACTACGGCGAAAAACCTGACCGCTGCAATCAACCAGTTTATCGGACCCGAAACGGCCCGCACACTGGATGCCCGTTCTGTGCAGGTACGGGCGCCGCGTGACATCGACCAGCGCGTGTCCTATTTGTCGACCCTGGAAAATCTCAGTTTTGAACCGGCGTCTGATAGCGCCAAAATCATTATTAACTCCAGAACCGGCACCATTGTGATTGGCAAAGACGTGCGGTTATTTCCGGCGGCTATTACCCATGGCGGCATGACCGTGACTATTGCCGAGAACCCGCAAGTGGTGCAGCCCAATGCGTTAGCCGGCGGTCAGACTGCCGTGCAACAAAACACTATTATTGATGTCCGGCCTGATAAATCCCGCATGTTTAAATTTGACCCGGGCACAACGCTGGATGAACTGGTACAGACTGTCAATGCGGTTGGCGCCGCCCCGGGCGACCTGATGGCTATCCTCGAAGCGCTGAAAGAAGCCGGCGCTATCCACGGCGAACTGGTGGTAATCTAAATGGCTGCGCCGCAAGTGGATGTGTCTTATCACGACCTGTCCAGTCTGAATGAGCTGCGCGCGTTAGCCAGTAAAGATAAAGTCGCGGCGGTGCGTCAGGCTGCGCAGCAGTTTGAATCGGTATTTATGGGCATGCTGATGTCGAGTATGCGCAAAGCCAATCAGACCTTTGAGGAAGACAATCCACTGAACAGCCAGGCGACTGGCTTTTACCGTGACATGTACGACAGTCAGCTGACCGCTGAACTTTCAAAAAAAGGCACCTTAGGACTGGCTGATCTGATGGTGCAACAACTGGCACCTGAGGCCGCAAAAAGTAAAGCGGCCAGCCAGGTGTCGGCCCCCAATCGCTTTACCATTCAGACAGAAAAAGCGCTGCCGCTCGCCAAAGAACAGCATGCTTTGGCTTTGCCGGTAAAGCATGCATTAAAACTTGACGCCGAGCGTATCGTTTATCCGACGACGCAAACACAAACTCAATCTGCAGCACAAGCTACTTCCGTGCTGGACGCTGAAATGGCAGTATCAGCTCAGCAAACTCCGCAATCCGCCGGTTTGTTTCAGCAACTGGGTGCAGAAATGCTGGTCAGCACAGCTCCTGCTGTCGCCAAAGCCAGTGTGGTTCCAACAGCACCCCCTGTGGCTGCGGTTAAACATGATTCAAACTCTGCTGTCGCCAGTGACGATGACACGGCGGCCTTATCTGCGCTAACCGGGCCTGAAGCGGAGTTTGTGAAAAGTATTTTACCGGCCGCGCGCCAGGCCGCCCGTCAGCTTGGCCTCGAACCTCTGGCATTAGTGGCGCAGGCGGCTCTGGAAACAGGTTGGGGCCAGCGTATGTTTAAAGCGGTTGACGGCCGTGAAAGCTTTAATTTATTTGGTATTAAAGCCCAACCAGAATGGCAGGGAGACGTCGCTGTAGTGGATACGCTGGAATATCGGCAGGGTATTGCACGGCAGGAAAAAGCCAAATTCCGTGTCTATGACAGTTTGCAGGCCGGTTTGCAGGATTATGTTGATTTTATCCGTCAGCAGCCACGTTATCAGGACGCTGTTGCGGTCAGTCACGACACTGCCAATTATTTTCAGCAACTGCAGGCCGCCGGTTATGCCACTGATCCGAACTATGCACAAAAAATTTTACAGGTAATGAATGGGTCTGTGCTGAAAGAGGTACGGAATTTGCTGAAAAATTCAGGTCAAACAGAATTGTGAGCGGGCTTTTAGCCTTTGCAGGAGTAAATCATGGCTGATAACTTATTAACGATAGGCACATCCGGTGTACTGGCCAGTACCGGTCTGCTCAATACTACCGGTAATAACATCAGTAACCTCAACAGCAAAGGTTATGTTCGTCAAAGTACTGAATATGAGTCCAGTATCCTTGGCTTAGGGGTCGGTCGTGGCACGACGAACCGGCTGGCAAATGAGTTTTCGATGCTGCAACTGCGCCGGGATACGTCTGCACTGAGTTACAACCAACAATTTCTGACCGAAGCCAGCCGGGTGGATACCTTGTTTGCTAATACGTCGAACAGTATCTCGACCGGTATTTCTGATTTGTTTAAGCAACTGCAATCGGCAAACAATGACCCGGCGAATACATCGTCTCGTCAGCTGGTGATGGGCAGTGCCCAAACCCTGATTAGCAAATTCAACACGCTTTCCAGCATAGTGCTGGAACAGCGGACATCGATTAACCAACAGTTAGATAATCTGGTCTCTGCCGCCAACTCGCAAATTACCACCATCGCAGAGATGAATAAGCAGATTTCAGCATATGGCACCGGCACTAACACGCCGCCACCGATGGATTTACTGGACAAACGCGATGAAGCTCTGCGTCAACTCTCAGAAATGGTTGAGATCAGTACGCTGGACGCAGAAAACGGTGAAAAACTGGTGTTCCTCAATACTGGTCAGTCGATTGTGCTGCAGCATGGCAAATTCAGCCTGATGAGTGCAGTAGGTAATCCAGACCCAGAGCGAAAAACCTTGCAGTTACAGCTGGATTACAACAGCAATGTGATTGGCGAAGTAGAGAGCCAGACGCTGGGTGGTAAAATCGGTGGCTTACTGGAATTCCGTGCGCAACTCCTTGAACCAACTCAGAATAAACTCGGGCAACTGGCGCTTGGCTTAGCGGACGCATTTAATACCCAGAATAAACTGGGTATGGACGGAAATGGTCAGCTGGGGAAAAATATTTTCAGTACTGGTACTTACGGCGGCTATCCGAAAACCAGTAACACTGGTGCCGGCATAGTGACAGCGACGCTGGAAGCAGGTAAAGGCAAAGATATTCCACCGAACGATTTTCTGGTGACTTATACCGCGCCAAACCAATTTAAACTTGAAGTGCTGGACGAGCGTGGCAATGTGATTACTGGTTCTGCAGTAACACAAACTATCACTGCTTACCCGGCTACATTTAATAGCACCAACGTACCGGGTAACTTTTTATATGGTTACGAGATTAAACTCGACAACACTGCCGGTGCTTTTGGCAATGGTGATCAGTTTGTCCTGAAACCGTTAAGTACCGCTGCGCAGAACGTGACGCTGCTAAACAGCAGACCGGAAGATTTAGCTCTGGCGTCGCCGCTGCGCGGTGAATTCAACGTTAATAATCAGGGTAATGCCAAAGTTGGTACTATCAACGTCACTAACACGAATCCGGCGTCGTCACAGTTTACGGCGCCTGGTGATGTCAATGGCGAGCCTTTTACCATCACTTATATCGGCGGCGACCAATTTGAGATCCGTAATAACGCCAATGCGTTGTTAGGTACTACTGCGGTGATGACTGGCGGC
>CAMLNG010000143.1 GCA_946481195.1 uncultured Chromatiaceae bacterium | reverse complement strand
ACAACCGAACTTCAGTGCACCTGTTGTCACCGCCATCAGCCGCGCCAGCACTTTTTATCCGGCCGAAGCTTATCATCAGGATTATTTTAATCAGAACCCACAGCAGCCCTATTGTGCATATTTAATTGCGCCAAAGCTGGCGAAGTTCAACGAGTTATATCGGGAAAAACTAACAATTGAAGCGCTAACAGACTGAAGCGGGTCATTACATTTACCAGTGCACTATTGCGAAACAGTACTTTTATAGACGTAAAAAAACCACCTGAACTCAGGTGGTTTTTTTGTTTTCAGTTCGCTTAGAACTGCGCGACCTGAATGCCGAACATCAGCTCCAAGCCCGCCTGACGGTAGCCATAGTCGGTCTGATAGGTCCGGTTCAGCAGGTTGTCGACTTTCAATTGCAGACGAATTTGCGAGTCCCATTGATAGGTCGTACCAAGGCCAAATAACACCACAGAGGCCAGATCCGGAACCGGGGTGCCAAAATTATCACCGGAGAAAGTGCGCGACCGGAAATGTGTATTCAATCCCCATGTCCAGCGCTCCAGTGCGTAATCCAACTGTAAATTCGCCTGATGTTTTGGCCGTTTGCTCAGCGGCTGCTTTTTCACCACATCCCGTGCGTTAAGCCAGCTGTAGTTAAAAGCGACATCCATTTCAGCCACGCGCAGGCTCTGACTGAATTCCACACCTTCAAACTGTGCCAGTTCGACATTTTCCAGCAGCTGATTTTTGCGTTGAATAAGGTTGGTCAAATCGCGCTTAAACAACACCAAACTACTTTGATAAGTGCCATCGATATAATCAAGGCCAACTTCCCGCGACAGTGACTCCTCGGGCTTAAGCGCCGGATTGCTAAAACCAGGCCAGTACAAATCGTTAAAGGTCGGCACTTTGAAACCAGTCCCCTGACCGACCCGCAACTGCAAAGTTTGGCTCAGCTGATAACCGGCGCCAAGTTCATAACTGTTTTCACCGCCGTAGCCACTGACCTGGTCCCGTCGTCCGGTGCCATCAAATGACCAGTCACCAAATTGCGCGCTCAGGCCTGCAAAGCCGCTGCGATTGGTGCGGCTGTCACTGACATACTGAGTGCCACTTTTACGTACTTCTTCCTGATACCAGTTACCACCAATTAACGCACTGAAAGTGCTGGTCAGGGCAAACTGGCTTTGCAGATCAGCTTCGTCACGTTGAGTGCGGAACAGACTCTCGGCAGTTTTGTTACCGTAGTTCAGGTCATCGTCAAGATTATGTGCAAGTTTCAACTGGTGAGTGCCGCCAAGACCGCTGCCCTGCCACTGCAGCTGGTGCAGTTCTTGCCGCATTTCTGCTTCATCGCCACCCCAACTGTTGTCGTATTCATAAACTCCGTCGTTCAGCTGGGACTGCCATTGCCATAAACCAGACTGATTATCCAGTTCTGCACCGGCTTTGACATAAGTCTGCTCAAAACCGTCCCGGTCCTGGTCACCATTGACAGTAGCATTAAATCCCTCGGCCATGGCGGTGCCGACAGAGCCAAAAACTTTCACATTGTCTAGTTGCTGGCTGCCTGCCAGATTGGCTTCCGTATGTTTGTGGCTGCCCGCTTTGGCATTAAAGCTCAGATGGTCACTGCGGCGGCTGGTTATAGCTATGACACCACCCAGCGCGTCCGAACCATAAAGAGCAGCTTTAGGACCACGGATAATTTCGATCTTTTCGATTTGCTCGATTGGTACCATCGCTAAGGACTGGTAACCCAGTGTCGCAGCACCTATTCGGACACCATCAAGCAACACCAGCGTATGACCGCTTTTACCACCGCGGATAAAAATACTGCTGGTCTGGCCTCGACCGCCCTGACGCAAAACCGTCACACCGGGGACTTGCTGCAGCAGTGCCGGCAAATCGCGTACTTGCGTTTTTTCGATATCGACACGATCCAGGACCGTCACGCTGGTCAGCGTATCACTGACCGGCTTGGTCTGACGGCTGGCGTACACAGAAATATGTTCAAGGTTGGAAGTTGTTGGTTGTGCCGCAGCACTGGCATGCGTACAGACGCCGGCCACCGCAATGGCCAGTAATGAAAATTTCGACATGTTGACTCCATTGCACATGCCCGCCGCATGTGGTTGGTTGATGAAATTTTCAGGCCGGTCTCCGGGCTGATTCTATTGTCAGTTGATGACAACGCCAGGTCCCTTCCCATCCGAAGACAGTGGTGGCGTGGCGCGTGGTGTCTGAGCAAAACTCAGCAACACAACACAGAATTTACCGTTGCGGGGGCAGCGCTGGATTTGGCTATAAAGCGGACACCAGCTTCCCGTTTCACTGCGAACTAACGCAGCACCTGAAAAAGCGCGCTTAGTGTAACGGGGCGATACAGAAAGTCAATGAATTTGGAAATCCAGACGTCTGAACGGAAGTGAGATGGGATGAAAGCAATGCCCGGGCATCAAACTGCCCAGGCCTTTTGCAGTAAAAAATTAATCGCGGAAATTCTGATACTGCAATGGTTGGCCTAAATCAGTGGCGCGTAATAAAGCGATAGCTTCCTGCAAATCGTCGCGTTTTTTGCCGGTGATCCGTACTTCATCGCCTTGGATAGACGCCTGCACTTTGAGTTTGCTGTCTTTGACCAAAGCGACGATTTTTTTCGCCAGATCTTTTTCGACACCTTGTTTGACAGTTAATTGCTGGCTGCAGGTTTTGCCGGAGAACTCCACTTTACCAGACTCAAATGAGCGGATGTCCAGACCACGTTTAATGGCTTTGTTAAAAAACAAATCTTTCATCTGGGTTAACTGCGGTTCAGCTTCGGCTTTCATGGTCACCGTGGTTTCTTTCACACTGAATTCAGCCTGCACACCACGAAAATCAAAACGGGTCGCCAGCTCACGGTTGGCGTTATCCACGGCATTCAGCACTTCCTGCGCGTCCGCTTTAGAAACAATGTCAAATGATGGCATGTGGCGCTCCTCTTATTATGCAAACCATGCAAATTTTACGGCTGGCGATTATAGCGCCACGCACCGTATAATCCGAGCATCTTGGTACAATTTCAGGTGTTTTTTCTTGCTCCCTCTGCAAAAACCTCTAGCGATCTCCTTATTTCTGTTGCTGTTATCCATCGCGACTTATGGTTTTTTAAAAGAAATCAGCGGTATCCCTTCAACCTGGATGCCCAATGACAAAGTGATGCATTTACTGGTGTTTTTTGCCTTGACACTCAGTTTTATGCAGGCTTTCCTGCGACCGTTCTGGCAATGCCTGATGCTGCTTGCACTCTATGGCGCTTTGATCGCAGGCCACTTTCACCAGCCGGATGGGGGACCCGCTTGACTGGTTGGCCGATGTGGCTGGTATTTTTCTCGCGGCAGCGGTTATCCGCCAACTCCCCACCGGCTGGTTTCGCCGGGACCTGGCATGAGCACCTTAAGCCACGTTACCGGCATTGTCGGTCAGGGCGCCATCGGTCTACTGGCCGCCAGTCAGCTGGCGCTGCGTCAGTATCCGTTTCACCTGCTGTTGCGACAGCCACAAGGTAAAAATCTGGTGGTGAATTTCCGCCAGCAACAGCAAGATTTTCCACTGTTACTGAATTGCCAGCGCCCCGCTAAGGCCATCACGCTGCTATTGGTGCCGGTCAAAGCCTTTTCGGTCCAAAGCGCATTGCAGCAATGGCTGCCTCTTTGCGCGGCCGATGCCGACATTGTGCTGTGCCACAATGGCATGGGTACGCTGGAATTGGCGCAGCAGCAACTGCAGCGCGGGCAAAAACTCTGGTTTGCCAGTACCACCCACGGCGCACTGAAATCTGGTTCACATCATCTGGAACATACCGGCATCGGCCGCACTGTGTTGGGGCCGGTGAATGATATTGCGAGAAATACGTCCGCGCCTTTCATGCTGATTGACGCGGCGTTAGGCCCGCTGGAATTTGTCAGTGATATTTTGCCGGTGCTGTGGCAAAAGCTGGCGATCAATGCCGTAATCAATCCGCTGACCGCTTTGCTGATGGTGAAAAACGGCGAGCTGACGAAACCACAGTACCGCAGGCAAATCGACCAGCTGGTGGCTGAGTTTTGTCAGGTTGCCAGCACGCAAGGCCAGCAGTTTGATCCGCCATCCCTCACCCAAAGAGTTCTCGCTGTCGCTGCCAATACCGCCGGCAACTATTCATCGATGCAGCAGGACCGGGCGCTGCAGCGCCCGGACGAGCTGGAATTTATCACAGGATTTTTATTAAAATCGGCGGCAGAAGCCGGCATCGGCATACCGGCACATCAGCAGCTGTATCAGCAACTACGCGCTGTCAAACCGGCCTGAGCACACCACCTCGGCTTTAATCTTTACGCCTTTTTATAGACACCGACATTCTGGTAGCCCTGCTCTTTGAGCAACAAAGCCTGCAGACGGCTCATCACGCCGCGATCACAATACAGGTAATACTGTTTGCTCTGGTCAAGGCTGGCAAACTGACTGGCAATACGGAAAAACGGTAATTCCTGCACCTCATGGCTACCGAGCTGCAACGGATGCAGATCCGCTTCATCCGGCGCCCGCACATCCAGTACTATCGCATCCGGCGGTAACACCGATTCAGTGGCCACAGTAGTCAACTGCTGCTCGGCCTGATATTCCACTGTGCGGATATCAAGAATTTTGGCCTCAGTGCTGACTTTATCCAGAATACTGAAATCAAACTGCTGTTCTGCAGAGAGAACATCAGAAAGCACCGCATTGATGGTCGGGCTGCGTGAAATTACACCGCAATATTCCGGCATGGTTTTAGCCATATCCTCAACGCCAATGGCGCGGGCGATATCAATAATTTCCTGCTTATCCTGATAAATCAGCGGACGCAGGATCAAAGTCTCTGTGACCCGGTCAATGACGTTCAGGTTGACAATGGTTTGGCTCGCCACCTGACCAATACTTTCACCAGTGACCACAGCTTTCACATTTAAGCTCTCTGCCACAGTTGCTGCAGCACGCATCATCATGCGTTTAAGCACTACGCCCATCAGGCCTGACGGGATACGGCTTAAAATCTCATCAACGACCGGGGCAAAATCCACCGAAACAAATTTGACTTTGTGCGACAGGCTGTATTTTTGCCAGATATAAAACGCCATTTGCCGCACACCGGTTTCATGCGCCGCGCCGCCTAAATTAAAAAACAGGAAATGGTTACGCAAACCTTTACGGATCATCAGATAACTGGCCACAGCTGAGTCAAAACCACCAGAGATCAACGACAACACATCTCCCTGGCTTGGCAGCGGAAAACCACCCATGCCCTGGTATATGCGTTTTTTCATGATGAGGTTGTCACGGCGGATCTCGAGCTGAATAGCAACGTCAGGGTTCTTCAGCTGCACTCTGGCGGTCGGAATATGCTGATTCAGCCCACCGCCGATGTATCGTTCCGCGTCCAGTGAACTGAAGCTGTGGTCGCCGCTACGCCGTACCCGCACAACAAAACTTTTCCCTTGCAGGTCGTCACGGTACAGCGCCAGCACTTGTTCAAAAATATGGTGCAACGAGTCAAAACCGGCTGACTGCATTTCGGCAAACTGCACTATGCCGGGGATACAATGCAGATGTTCGGCCATTTGCTGGCGCAGCCGGTCATCATCTTTGTCGAGCCGCACTGTCAGGTGATCATACAAATTATGTACTTCAACCGCTGGGTCTAAACGCAACAGAATGGTTTTAATATTCTGCTCCAGCAACATCGTCTGGCGTTTGCGCACCGATTTACTCTTAATGGAGATTTCAGGATGCAGTTTGACAATAAATTCAATCATGGGAACACCGGACAAAAAAACGGGCGCTGATTATACAGCGCCCTCGGTGGAAGTGCGACAGCAGTATTTAAGGCTGTTTGACCGCTGCAGGCTGCGCCGGCGGCTGTTGCAGCTGGATAGGTGCAGACTCTTTGGCCTTGCCTTGCAGAATTGAAATCTCAACCCGGCGATTTCTTTTGCGGTTTTGTTCCGTGTCATTATCCACCAGCGGCCGGGTATCGGCGTGACCTACCACCACCAGGCGGTTTTTATCCATGCCAGTGCCGTTGAGCAGTTCTACCGCCACTGATACCGCGCGTTTGGATGACAACTCCCAGTTATTGCTGTTCAGCTCATCCGACACCTGATCGTTGTCGGTGTGGCCCGAGACTGTCACTTCGCCCGGGATATCACGCAAAATGGCGCCAATTTGCTGAATAATGGGTTTAAACCGCGGTTGCAGGAAAGTTGACCCGGAAGGAAAAGAGCCGTTTTCTTTGATGCGGATGATAATTTGCTGACCGAGGGATTCAAGCTCAATAGCGCCATCCTGGATTTGTTCCTGCATCTGTTCAGCGATTTTTTTTGCCAGCTCGTTGGTTTGTTCCTGTTCCTGCCCTTGCGCTTCGCCGGTGGCCGCTGACGATTGCGCATCAGTATTGTTGGACGCACCGCCGGTTTGCTCACCGCGTTGCTCCTGCACACCGCCGGATGAATCTTCTTTACCGGCCTGGAACTCAATGGTCTGCAGCGTCATATCAATCGTTTGTTGCTGGATGGTGTCAATAGGTGTCGGCTCCGGACGGCCCGGGCGAAACTCCATGGCAATGACACTGGTGCCTTTGGGAATGTCTTTGACTTCAATTTTATTTTGTACACCAAACGCAAAGGCCATTGACCCTGCAATTTGCTTAAACTTCTGCACGTCCATTTCTGAGAACGACAGCAGCAACACAAAGAAACACATCAGCAACGACATTAAATCGGCGAAGGTTCCCATGTACGCGGGTAAACCTGGGGGTGGACACTTCGGACATTCAGCCATAATCTGCCTCAGGCCTCATCCGTTTTCACTGCGCGTTTTTTCTCTTTGATGTAATTACGCAACACGCCTTCGATCACTTTCGGGTTTTGACCGTCCTGAATCCCCATGATGGCATCGAGGATGAGCTGATTGTTGGTTTTCTCTTCATTGTTGCGCACAATCATTTTATCGGCGATCGGCATACAGAGACAGTTTGCCTGCAATGCGCCGTACAAAGTCGTCAGCAGCGCAACGGCCATCGCCGGTCCAATTGACTTCGGGTCGGACATATTCGCCAACATGGCTACCAGGCCCACCAGTGTGCCGATCATGCCCATCGCCGGGCCGAGATCTCCCATCTGTTTCCAGATGCCGACATAAAGTTCATGACGGGCGTAGGTCAGCTCAATGTCTTTTTCCAGCGTGGTGCGCACAACGTCCGCGTCATGGCCATCCACCAGCATATTGATGCCTTTTTGCATAAATGGATTGGTGATTTCGGCCTCTTCTAACGCGAGGAAACCGCCTTTACGCGCGGTGTCGGCGAGCTGAACTGAACGTTCGATCAACTCTTCTGCGGACTGAGATTTGAATATGAAAGCCTTACCGGCGGCTGAAAAACATGAGGCTAACTGCGCCATGGTGAATTTCATCATCACCACAGTGATACTGCCGCCAAACACGATGACGATGGAGATAAAGTCGTAATACATCATCAGATTGCCGGATGCACTTAAGTACATTGCCCAGACCATCATACCCAGAGTTGCAAGTAATCCTATGACGGTTGCTAAATCCACTTCTTATCTCCTGCCGGATCAGAAAAAACTGATGTAATCATGCTAGCTTAACGCGATCTATCGACCAAGCTACGGACAATGTTAAATTTTTTTCTGATCACAGGCAAAAATAGCTGTAATGGAGGCCTTTCTGATTGACCGGTGCCGGTGCCTGAGGTAACTTTGCGCTCAAATTAAGGTGGGGACCGCTATGAGCAAAAAGCAGGCAGAAAGTGCTCAGTTTGAGGACAATATCCGTGAACTGACAGAAATAGTCCGGCAACTGGAGCAAGGTGAATTGTCACTGGAACAGGCTCTGGCTTTTTTTGAACGTGGAGTTGTGTTATCCCGCCTCAGTCAACAACAACTGCAGGCCGCCGAACAAAAAGTTCAGCTGCTGGTGCAACAGGCGCAAGGTGAACAACTGGTTCCCTTCCAGACCGACAGCGGAGTCTGATCCTGATGTTAGCCAATCTCTCAGCTGACCAGCACAGAGTCGGTCAGCTGTTGTTATCACATTTCTCCGGAATACCTCTGACAGACCCACGATTGCATCAGGCGATGCAGTACAGCCTGTTACTTGGCGGCAAACGACTCAGGCCTTTCCTGGTCTACAGCGTAGGCCGTATGCTCGGCGCTACCACGACCGATCTGGACGGCCCGGCTATGGCGATTGAATGCCTGCATACCTATTCGCTCATCCATGATGATTTGCCGGCGATGGACGATGACGACTTGCGCCGCGGCCAGCCGACCTGTCACAAAGCCTTTGATGAAGCGACCGCGATTCTGGCTGGAGATGCATTACAAACGCTGGCGTTTGAGCTACTGACACAACATCCGTATCAATCGGTAAGTACTGAACGGCAATTGCAACTGGTGCGCGACCTGGCGCGTCAGTCC
>CAMLNG010000142.1 GCA_946481195.1 uncultured Chromatiaceae bacterium | reverse complement strand
GGTGATGTTCAGTATGTTCTGGCTCGGTGGCCGTTTTGCCGACAAAGCGCCGGCACCAGAATCCGTCAAGGCTCCACTCGTTGCTGGCAAATTGGGGTGGCCGGTTGGTTGTGCTTTGTTGATATTAGGTGCAACGCTGACGTTACGCAGTCAAATCACTGAGATTGAAGCGCCGGCACAGGCCGCGCAGCTTGCTACACCGGCCGGTTTCAGCACTGAGCCGGTGCGGCAATGGCGACCAAGCTTCCACGACGGTCTGGCACGGTTACAGGTCTGGGATAACGAAGGTCGTGGTTATTTGCTGGCGCGTTATGGTCATAAACAACAAAAAGGCGAGCTGATTAGCTGGAATAACCGTTTTTACCAACGGAAGTCCTGGTCAGAAACAGCTATGAAGACGCTCACTTTAGCCGGTGAATCTTATCAGCTGCTGGAACTGCGCAGCGAAACCGGCGAACAGCAAGTGGTATTTTATCAGTACCGCATTGCCGGACACCGGACAGTATCTGCGTCAAAAGCCAAACTCTATCAGGTGCTGGCCTTGTTAAGCGGTGATCAGGGTGATTCAGAAGTCCGGGCCGTTAATCTGCCAGGCGCATTACTCGATATTCAGCCGCAGCAACTGGAACAGGCCGCTGCACGCCTGCAGACGCTGGCCGGATTGTGATGAAAAAGCCTTTAATCGCCCATTTAATTTATTGTCTGGATACCGGTGGCCTGGAGCGGGTCATGCTGAATTGTATCCGGCAAATGCATGGTCAGGATTATCAGCATGTGGTGATTAGTCTGACTTATGCCACCGAGTTTGCCGCCCAGCTACCAGCAGATGTTGCAGTGTATTGCCTGCATAAAAAGCCGGGCGCTGATTTGGCCATGCATTGGCGCCTGTGGCGTTTATTGCGTGAGATCCGGCCGGATATCCTGCACAGCTACAATCTGGCGACGCTGGAATACCACCCGGTGGCGTGGCTTGCTGGTATCAGCGGACACCTGCATGCCGAACACGGCCGGGATATTTCAGATCCCAAAGGGGAAAACAAAAAATATCAGTGGTTACGCCGCCTGATCAGCCCGTTTTTGCACTGTTATGTCGCGGTCAGTGGCGAGCTGCATCAATGGCTTGGTGAGGTGGTAAAAATCAAAGCCAGCAAAAACCGGTTGATTTACAACGGCATTAATCTGGACCGCTTTGCACCGCATGCCCAAAAAGCCAAGCCTTTTACTTTTATCCACGTCGCACGCCTTGCCACAGTGAAAGATCAGCATACGCTGTTGCACGCTATCGCTTTACTCCGCGCTAAAACCACTCTGCCATTTCAGTGCTGGTTAGTCGGTGATGGCCCTGAACGGCAGCGTCTACAGCAAACTGCCGCCGACTTAGGTTTAGCAGAACCACAGCTGCAGTGGCTTGGTGAACGACAGGACATCGCCGCATTAATGGCGCAAAGTCAGGCCTTTGTCTTGTCGTCAGTCGCTGAAGGCATTCCGATGACAGTGCTCGAAGCGATGGCCTGTGGCCTCGCCATTGTTGCAACTGATGTCGGCGGTTTGCCTGAGCTCATCAGCCCGGCGCAGGGGCGTCTGGTGCCAGCGCGCGATCCACAGGCATTGGCCGATGCCATGCAGTTTTTTTTAACAGATCCGGCGGCAACCGCAGCTGCTGGTACCCAATGCCGGGAAAGAGTTTGCCGGCAGTTCAGTGAACAGGCTATGGTAGCGCAATACCTCGCGCTTTATCGCGAAATTAACCAATAGGAAGTTGTTATGTGTGGCATCGTTGGCATGTTCCGGTTACCGCAGGGACGCCCGGTAGACGCAGCGCTGTTGGCGTCAATGAATCAGGCGCAGTTCCACCGCGGTCCTGATGAAGGTGACCAGTATCTGGATGAACAGGTTGGCCTTGGGCATCGCCGGTTATCCATTATCGACCTCGCCAGTGGTCAGCAACCGATGTCCGATGAATCCGGCCGTTATGTGCTGATTTTTAACGGTGAGATCTATAACTTCATGCAGCTGCGTGCTGAGCTTGAAACACTGGGCCATCAGTTTAAAACGCATTGCGACACCGAAGTTATCCTGCGCGGTCACATCGAATGGGGTGACGCTTGTGTCGAAAAGCTGCAGGGCATGTTCGCCTACGCCTTTTGGGATAAACAACAACAACGCTTGTTATTAGCCCGCGACCGTCTGGGTATCAAGCCGCTGTTTTACACCCTGCTTGATGACACTTTGTATTTCGCTTCTGAACTCAAAAGCCTGAAATTACTGCCTGGCCTCGATAAAACCATCAATGCCAAAGCCATCGAACAGTATTTTGCCCTCGGTTATGTGGCAGAGCCGGACACTATCTACAGCGCAGTGAAAAAGCTCTGCCCGGCGCAAACGCTGGTACTGTCCACTGGCGCGCCAACTCCGCAGCTTCATACTTATTGGCACTTGAGTTATCGCGATCAAGTGGAGCTGTCTGATCAGGATTATCAGCAGCAGTTGGTTGAGCAGCTTAACACTGCAATCAAAAGCCATCTGGTCACTGAAGTGCCGCTCGGGTCGTTTTTATCCGGCGGCGTCGATTCCAGCGCCGTGGTAGCCCTTATCGCCGGTATGTCAGACCAGCCGGTGAAAACCTGCTCTATCGGTTTTGATGTCGCGGCGTATGATGAAACCAGTTATGCCCAGCAGGTTGCCACCCGTTATCACACCTTGCACGACAGCAAAATTGTCAAAGCTGACGATTTTGAACTCATTCCTCAGCTTGCTCATTTTTATGACGAGCCTTATGCCGACTCTTCGGCACTTGCCACTTATCGCGTCTGTGAACTGGCACGCAGTAAAGTGACTGTCTGTATGTCCGGTGACGGCGCCGATGAACTGCTGGCCGGCTACCGGCGTTATAAATTATTGATGGCCGAGCAGCAGGTGCGTGACAAGTTACCGCAGTGGCTGCGCAGCGCCGTGTTTAAACCGCTTGGCAAAATTTACCCGAAGCTGGACTGGGCACCGCGCTTTTTGCGTGCAAAAACCACTTTCCAGTCACTGGCAATGGATTTAGTCGAAGGCTATTTACACGGCATATCACTTTTAAAACAACAGCAGCGTGACGAGTTGTTCTCGGACCAGCTCAAGGCGCAGCTGCAAGGCTATAACACGCTTGAGCTGTTCCGCGAAGTTGCCGCCGATTTTGATGGCACTGAGCCGCTGGCATTGTTGCAATACATTGATATCCGGACTTATTTA
This sequence comes from uncultured Chromatiaceae bacterium, assembly GCA_946481195.1. Next base: position 5,284 of record CAMLNG010000142.1, on the reverse strand, counting down.
GTCGGCGACATCCTGACCAAAGTCGACCGCGCCAGCATGGCGAACAGCCTCGAAGTGCGGGTGCCATTTTTGGACCACAAGTTTGTTGAGTGGAGCGCCAAAGTGCCGACCGCACAGAAACTGCGCGCCGGTGAAGGCAAATATGTGCTGAAAAAAGCGATGGAACCTTATCTGCCGGCTGACATTCTGTACCGGCCAAAAATGGGTTTCCGCGTGCCTTTGGCCGAGTGGTTCCGTGGCCCGCTGCAACAGCAGGTGCGTACCGCACTGCTCAGTGATGTGATGAAAAACAGCGGTTTGTTCCGGATGGACACTATCACCCGCTGGTTGGATCAGCATCAAAGCGGCCAACGCGACCACAGCACGGCATTGTGGACGCTGCTGATGTTTGAAAATTTCCTGCGCCAATCGAACTAAAGGAACTCAGTTGTGAAGGTTTTGCATATTTTTGACCATTCAATTCCGCTGCACAGTGGTTATACCTTCCGCAGCCGTTCGATTTTAAAAGAACAGCGCGCGCTTGGCATTGAGACCTGTCATGTCACGAGCCCAAAACAAGGCAATGCCACTGCGTCTGTTGATACAGTGGACGGTCTGACCTTTTACCGCTCGGCGCAGCCAACAGGTTTACTCAGTAAAATCCCCGGCCTCAATCAACTGGCTTTAGTCGGTCCGATGACCCAACGTATTCTGGCGGCCATCGAAGCGGAAAAACCGGATATTTTACATGCGCATTCGCCGGCACTGAATGGCCTGGCCGCCCTGCGCGCCGCAAAAATCAGCGGCTTGCCGGTGGTGTATGAAATTCGCGCCTTTTGGGAAGATGCCGCTGTAGATCACGGCACCTGTAAAGAAGGTGATTTACGCTACACCTTAACCCGCCAGCTGGAAAACTATGTGGTGAGCCGCGCCAATGCAGTGACCACCATTTGTGAAGGCCTGCGTTCAGATTTAGTCTCTCGCGGTTATGCCGCGGATAAATTCACCGTGATCCCCAATGCGGTCAATATCGAGCAGTTTCAGCTGTGCGGGCCCAAAGACGCGGTACTGGAAGCCGAACTGGGCCTTGTTGGCTGTGAAGTGCTGGGTTTTCTCGGCTCTTTTTACGCCTACGAAGGGCTGGACCTCGCGGTGCGCGCGCTGGCACAAGTACATCAGCAAGCGCCACAATTGCGGTTATTGTTAGTGGGTGGCGGGCCGCAGGAACAACAGCTGAAGCAGCTGGTGCAGGAACTAGGCCTGCAGGATAAAGTGATTTTTACCGGCCGGGTACCGCATGCTGACGTGGACCGTTATTACAGTCTGGTCGATTTGTTGTTGTATCCACGCAAGTCAATGCGTCTGACTGACCTGGTCACCCCACTCAAGCCACTCGAAGCTATGGCACAAGGTAAGCTGGTGCTGGCCTCCGATGTTGGTGGCCACAAAGAGCTGATCCGCGATGGTGACAACGGTTATTTGTTCCCGGCCGATGACGTCAGCGCGCTGGCTGCCAAGATGCTGCAGTTATTAGCTGCCCGTGATGAATGGCCTCAGGTGCTGCAACGCGGCCGGCAATATGTCGAAGATGTGCGCAACTGGCGTGTCAGCGTCAGCCATTATCTGCCGTTGTACCAGCGGCTGACGGAGCGCAAATGAGCCTGACTCAGCTGACAATTGTTGGCCCGCTGCCGCCACCGGCCGGCGGTATGGCCAATCAAACAGCCAAACTGGCCGAGCTGCTGCGTGGTGAAGGCCTGCAGGTCAATGTGATCCAGACCAATCCGGCTTACCAGCCCGCCTGGGTGGGTCGTTTACCGGTGCTGCGCGCCGGTGTGCGGCTGTGGCAATTCTTTTGTACGTTGCAGCGTGAATTAACCCCGCAGGTGCAGCTGATTCATTTGATGGCAAATTCCGGCTGGTCCTGGCATCTGTTTGCGGCACCGGTGATTTGGGTGGCGCGGCGCAAAAAAATTCCGGTGGTGCTGAACTACCGGGGCGGTTATGCCGATGCGTTTTTTGCCAAATCCTGGCGCCGCGTTGAAGCATCGCTGCGCCACTGTGCGGTGATTTTGGTGCCTTCAACCTTTTTACAGCAAGTGTTTGCCCGTTATGGCAAAGACAGCGTTATAGTCCAAAACGTGCTGGACACTGCGCTTTTTGTGCCGGTATCAAGCGCCGGGCGTGATCTAGCCGCCCCTCATATTGTCGTCACGCGCAATCTCGAAGCCATTTATGATGTCGCCAGTTGTATCAGCGCTTTTGCGGCTATTCAGCAGCAGTTTCCGTCCGCCCGGCTCAGTGTCGCCGGTACAGGCCCTGAGCTTACAGCCCTGCAGCAGCTGGTCAGCGAATTACAGCTCAAACATGTGAGCTTTGTCGGCCGTTTAACACCGCAGCAAGTCGCGGCGCTGTATCAGGATGCCGATTTAATGTTAAACGGCAGCCTGGTCGACAACACACCAAATTCTTTGATTGAAGCCATGGCCAGTGGCGTGCCAGTAGTATCAACCGACAGCGGCGGTATTCCGCAGTTAGTCACGCACCAGAAAGACGCGCTGCTGGTTCCGGCCGGCCAGCCGGCTGAGCTTGCCGAGGCGGCACTACGGGTATTACAGGATGAAGCGCTGAGACAAGGATTAATCGAAGCGGGTCTTGCCAATGCGGCCCGTTTCAGTTGGCATAAAGTCTGGGAATTGCTACAACAGCAATATTTACAAGTTTTGGCTCGGAGCACAGATTGATGGCGAGTTCCTGGTACACCTGGCTGGTTAGCCGTTGCTTGTTTCCGCTGCACGAACGGCTGAAAAAACATGACACTGTGGCCATTTTCCGCCAGCTGGAACAGAGCCAGTGGCAAAGCCCGCAGCAGATCCAGGCTTTACAGCAGCAGCGCCTGCAGGCTTTTATCCGTCGCATCAGCACTGAAGTGCCCTACTATCGCGATTTGTTATCCCGCCTTGGCCTTCAGGCGTCGGACATTCAAAGCAGCGCCGATTTGGTGAAATTACCCTTTTTGGATAAGGCTACTATCCGCGCGAACAGCGAAAGCCTGAAAAACCCACAAGCGACTTTAGTGCGGCCTTTTACCACTGGCGGTTCCAGCGGTACACCTTTGACGTTTTTGCTTGGTAACGAACGTATCAGTCATGACGTGGCCGAAAAATGGCGCGCCACCCGCTGGTGGGGCGTCGATATCGGTGATAAAGAAATTGTGGCCTGGGGTTCACCGATTGAACTGAACAAACAGGACAAAATAAAAATCTGGCGTGACAAACTTTTCCGATCACATTTAATTCCGGCTTTTGATTTAACTGAAGCGAAAATTCTCGGCTTTATCGAACAGATCAAACAAATACAACCGGCAATGTTATTTGGTTATCCGTCGGTGTTTCATCTGATTGCCAAAACCGCGCAGCAACATCAGATTGACCTGACCGGTCTTGGCATCAAAGTGGTGTTTGTCACTTCAGAACGTTTGTACCCCTATCAGCGTGAGCTGATTGAACAGGTGTTCAGCGCACCGGTGGCGAATGGTTATGGCGGCCGTGACGCCGGCTTTATCGCGCATCAGTGCCCGGCCGGCAGTATGCATCTGAGCGCCGAAGATATCATTGTCGAAATCATCGACCGCGATGGTAACCCTTTACCTGCCGGGCAAAGCGGTGAAATTGTCGTGACGCACCTGGCCACCTCGGACTTCCCTTTTGTCCGTTACCGCACCGGCGATATTGCAACGCTTTCCGACAAAGTCTGCAGTTGCGGCCGTGGCCTGCCGGTGCTGGAAAACATCGAAGGCCGCAGCACCGATTTTGTTGTCGCCAGCAATGGCACTATGATGCATGGCCTGGCGCTGATTTATGTCATCCGCGAACTGCACGGCATCAGCAATTTTAAAATTGTGCAGGAAAGTCTGACCCATACCCGGGTGCAGCTGGTGCTGGAAAATGGCGACGCACCGGCATTGGCCGATAAAGTCCGCCACGGTTTAACCGCGCGCTTGGGCGCTGATGTCGACATCAGCATCGAGTGGGTCGATCAGATAGCGGCCGAGGCTTCCGGCAAATATCGTTACGTGATTAGTAAGGTAACAGGTTAATGGAAAGCGCATTATTTGCCCTGGACCTGATAGCGGTTGTCGCGATGTGTTACTTCGCGATGAAGCAGGACGACAAAGAACAGGCGGCAACAACTCAGGAGAAAAACGACGATGCGTGACGCGTTTTTTCTGCTGATTTTTCCGGCGCTGTTGTATTTTTGCTTTAAAAAGCCCTTTATCGGCGTCACGTTATGGCTCTGGGTGGCGCTGTTTTACCCCAAAGGCTGGGTCTATGGTTTTGCCAGCGGCATCCGTTATAACCTGATTATCGTTGCAGCGACTATCCTGTCGTACTTCATGATCAAAAACAAACCAGAGACCAAATGGGATGGGCTCAGCTGGCTCATTATGTTGTTCCTGATTTGGACCTTTATTACCAGCGTCTTCACCATTTCAATTCCCGACGTGGTCTGGACCGAATGGATTGAGTTCCTGAAGATTTGTCTGCTGTATTTTTTTGCCATCGCTATTATCCGTACCGAAACCCATATCAATGTGCTGTTGTGGGGCGTGGTGTTTTCACTTGGTTTCTACAGCGTGGTCGAAGGCCTGAAATATATCAGCTCAGGCGGTGGTCACGTGCTGTCCGGTATGGGCGGCCATGTGTTGGGTGACCGCAACGACCTCGCAGTCGGCATCATTCTGATGATCCCACTGGTCGCCTATCTGAGCAGTATCACTGAGCAAAAATACTTAAAACTCGGCCTTGGTGTAGTGATTTTTATGGCGGTGGTCTGTGTGCTTGGTTCCAACTCACGCGGTGGTTTTGTTGGTATCGCAGTGCTCGGCGCTTATTTCTGGTTCCACTCCCGGCATAAATTTATCTATTTATTGGTCGTCCCGGTCATCGTTTATTTTGGCCTGGAATTTATGCCGCAAAGCTGGCACGCCAGGATGGCCACGCTGGAAAATGCCGACCAGGATATGTCGTTCCTCGGCCGCATCATGGCCTGGAAACAGGCAATTTTAATGGCAATGGACAATATTACCGGCGGTGGTTTTAAAGCCGGTCAAAGTAACCTGATTTGGTTCCGCTATGACCCGCAGCAGAATTTAAACTGGCTGTTTGACACTTCCACTGTGTATTTCGATGGTGCCAAAGCGGCACACAGTATCTATTTCCAGGTACTGGGTGACCACGGCTTTATCGGTCTGCTGCTGTTTTTACTGATCCTGTTTGTGGCGTTCTCACAGGCACGACTGGTC
>CAMLNG010000141.1 GCA_946481195.1 uncultured Chromatiaceae bacterium | reverse complement strand
TCTCGTGGCTGGTGCTGCGCGAATACCGCATCCATGTTTTTGTCCCCATCATGCTCGCATCGACTATGGGTGCTTTGGTCACGCAGGCATTTTTCGGCACTGGTAATGACTTGCATACACTGACTATGGTTACGTTGAGCAACTGGCATCTCCCCTATTTACTGCTCGCCGGTGTTGCGATGGGCGTGGTCGCGACGTTTTTTAACCAAAGCCTGATGCTGACGATGCGTACATTCCAGCGCTGGCACCTGGCGCTGCGGTTACTACTGGCCGCGCTGTTAACCGCAGCTGTTGGCAGTTTAATTCCACAGGCGCTGGGCGCTGAAACCGGCGCTATTCACTATGCAGTGTCAGCACCGAATGAGTTGCTGCTGTTATTCGCAATTTTTGCCGGCAAGATTTTGTTGACAGTGATAGCGCTTGGCCTCGGCATTCCCGGCGGTATTGTCGGCCCGGTATTTGGTATTGGCATTGTGATGGGTACAATTCTGGCTTTTGTACCATCGTTATTCAGTGGCGACCACAGTGCCGTCGGCACTTATGCGCTGCTTGGTATGGCCGGCATGATGGCCGCGACATTACACGCACCACTCGCGGCACTGGTGGCCGTGATGGAACTGGCGTCCAATCCGCAGTTAGTGGTGCCTTCTATTCTGGTGATCACCGCCTCTTATGTCACAGCCGTGCAGTTCTTTCATACCAAATCTATCTTCCTGCAACAGCTGGATTTTCTGCAGCTGCCTTATAAGCTGGCGCCGGCAGACGATGTGTTGCAAAAGGTCGGTGTGCTGGCAATGCTGCAACAGAATTACCAACTGTTGGATAATCCAAGCGACGCTCAGGTGATCCAGGCACTGGATAGCGCAGCACCGGAGCAGCAAGTGCTGGTGCGCCGCCAGTATGCCGTTGATCATCAGTTTGAACTGGCCGCTTATGATGTCAGCCTGTCGATTACCGGTGACAGTGCCCTGCGTTTTGTACCGGTTGGCGCTGTCAGTCATCAGGCAACTATGGCGGAAGTCTTTGCCGAAATCGGTGACGCGCGCGAGGGTGCTGTATTGGTATATGACGATGAACAGCCCGATCAACCATTGGGCCTGGTCAGCTGGCAACAGGTACGGGCCTTGTTACTCAGACAAAATAATCTGCTGTAAGCTGCAATAGCACAGCGGAGAGACTATTGAATCATCAACAACAGGAACTTCCATGAGCTGGTTACTGATCTATAAAGCCCTGCATATCGCCTTTATGGTGGCCTGGTTCGCTGGCATTTTTTATCTGCCGCGGCTGTTTGTTTATCATGCCCAAACTCAGTCAGCAGAAGTGGACGCACAATTCAAAGTAATGGAACGCCGGCTGCTGTATTTTGTCACACCATTTGCCGTATTGACGGCAGTTTTTGGTCTGCTGTTAATTCACAGCTATGGCAGTGCCTGGTTTGCCGCCAGCCACTGGTTACATGCCAAACTGTTACTGGTTGCGCTGCTTTACGCCTACCACGGCTATTGTTTTAAGCTGCTGGCTGATTTTAAACACAATCGAAATCAACGTAGTGCTCGGTTCTATCGCTTTTTTAATGAAGCACCGGTGCTGGTGTTGTTCGCGGTGGTGCTACTGGCGGTGGTAAAACCGTTTTAGTCCTGCGTTGTTGCCGGTATTAAACAGCCTCAGCTATAGGTTTGTCCGGCCGCTTTGATTATAATGGCGGCCAGTTTGCGGGCCGGTGTTAACCAGCTTAGGCCGGACCGCTGTCTGCCACTTCAAGTTATAGGCCCCAAGCATGAACTTCAAAGGTCAACATATTCTGTCGGTCAAGCAATTTGACCGCGACAGTATTTCGCACGTTTTCCGCATTGCCCGTTCGATGGAACCTTATGCCCTGCGGCAAAAACGCACCCGCGTGCTTGATGGTGCGATTTTGGGTAACCTGTTTTTTGAACCCAGCACCAGAACCCGGGTCAGTTTCGGTTGTGCTTTTAACTTGCTGGGCGGCGAAGTGCGTGAAACCACCGGCATCCAGTCATCAGCCCTGTCCAAAGGCGAATCTTTATACGATACAGCGCGGATGATCAGCAGTTACAGCGATGTGATTGCCATGCGTCACCCACAGGCTGGTAGTGTTGCCGAATTTGCTGAAGGCAGCCGGGTACCGGTATTAAACGGTGGCGATGGCGCCAACGAACACCCGACGCAGGCCCTGCTGGATTTATTTACTATTGAACGCGAACTGGCGGCCTCACAGCAAAGTGTCGAAGGTATGCACATCGCCATGATCGGCGATTTAAAGTTCGGCCGGACTGTGCATTCACTGTCAAAACTGTTGTGCCTGTATAAAAATATTCAGTTCACGCTGATCGCGCCAAACGAGCTCGCAATGCCGGACGAAATCGTCGGCGCCATTGAAAACGCCGGTCATAAAGTGCGGATCACCGACCAGCTGGCCGGTAATATCGATGCCGATATCGTCTACCAGACCCGCATCCAGGAAGAACGTTTTCCGTCGCAGGAAGAGGCCAATAAATACCGCGGTAAGTTCCGGCTCAATCAAGAGATTTACACCAAACACTGTAAATCCAACACTGTGATTATGCATCCGCTGCCGCGGGATTCCCGGCTTGAAGCCAATGAGCTGGACAACGACCTGAATATGAACCCAAACCTGGCGATTTTCCGCCAGGCTGACAATGGTGTGTTAGTTCGCATGGCCCTGTTTGCCCTGACACTCGGTGTGGAAGACCTCATCCACAAATACGAATGCGAAGTGCCTTGGTACAGCGCGAAACATAAATAACCGAATTGGATTTCTGTGATGACTTTATCTGAACAACTGTTTGAACGTGCCCAGCAAACTATCCCAGGAGGCGTCAATTCGCCGGTGCGGGCCTTTAAAAGTGTTGGCGGCACGCCGGTGTTTATTGACCGCGCCGATGGCGCTTATATCTATGATGTGGACGGTAATCAATATATTGATTACGTCGGTTCCTGGGGGCCGATGTTACTGGGACACAACCATCCGGCGATCCGGGAAGCGGTCATTAAAGCGGCTGAAAAAGGCCTGAGCTTCGGCGCACCTTGCCCGGCAGAAATCGACATGGCCGAGCTGGTCAGCCGGCTGGTGCCATCGATGGAAATGGTACGGATGGTCAGCTCTGGTACCGAAGCGACGATGAGTGCCATCCGCCTGGCGCGCGGCTATACCGGCCGCAACACTATTGTGAAGTTCGAAGGTTGCTACCATGGCCATGCCGATTCATTGCTGGTAAAAGCCGGCTCAGGCGCTTTAACCCTTGGTGTACCGAATTCTCCTGGTGTACCGGCAGATTTTGCCAAATATACCCTGACTTCAGAGTTTAATAACCTGCCGCAACTTGCTGCGCTTTTTGCAGAACATGGTAATGATATTGCGTGCATTATCGTCGAACCTGTCGCGGGCAACATGAACTGCATTCCGCCTCAGCCAGGCTTTTTGCAAGGGCTACGCGATTTATGTGACCAATATGGCAGTGTGTTGATTTTTGATGAAGTCATGACCGGCTTCCGTGTCGCCTTGGGTGGCGCTCAGGCCTATTATGGCATCCAACCGGATTTGACCACGCTGGGCAAAATCATCGGCGGTGGTATGCCGGTCGGTGCTTTTGGCGGTAAAAAAGCCATCATGCAGCACATTGCACCGCTGGGGCCGGTGTATCAGGCCGGTACTTTGTCAGGGAACCCTATTGCGATGGCGGCGGGTTTAGCGGCATTAAATGCGATTAGCCAGCCGGGAGTTTATGAGGCGCTGACAGCGAAAACAGCCAAGTTACTGCAAGGGCTGAAACAGGCAGCGGCCGAAGCTGGTGTCGCATTATCAACCAATCAGGTTGGTGGTATGTTCGGCATTTTCTTTACGGAACAGGCCGAAGTCAGCAGTTATCAGCAGGCGACACAGTGCAACATTGACGCATTTAAGCGCTTTTTCCACCTGATGCTCAATGAAGGGGTATATTTGGCACCTTCTGCTTACGAAGCCGGCTTCCTGTCGTTGGCACATTCAGATGAAGATTTAGAGCGGACTATTGCGGCAGCACGCCGCAGTTTTGCCGCGCTCTGATTTCCTGAATAATCCCACTTACTGAAACTGTTGTGGTTGTAACCAGACCACATCAGTTTCAGGCTCCCGCGCCAATTGTAAAAACAACTGCTCCTGTTCCAGCTGACCATACAGACCTGTGATCTGTAACAAACCAGGTGGCCGAAGCAATTGCCGTTGCTGCTGCTCCCAGTCACTCAGCCACAATTGACCTTGTTCGTCCAGCCAATACAGGCCTTTACTGGTGGTCGCCCAGCTATTACCACTCAGCCGCCGCCAGTTTAGTGACCAGGGCCAGGTCGTAATCCGTTCCTGCTCAGGCCAGAACCGGACCAATGCGCCATCCTGTTGTTGTAGCAATAAACTGCCTTCAGGTGCACAGCGCAGGTCGACGATATCAGCCCGCAGTTCAATCGGATGCATATCCTGGTTCATGGTTTTTAACTGCCATTGCTGATGATTAAACTCAGCCCAGAACCAGCCGCCATGGCAATAAGCAAAATGCCGGAGCTGACGGTCCTGGAACAACACGGCCGTTAAACTACCGTCCTGCAACGACACCTGATGTAACTGTTGATCTATCACTGCATACAGTTCGGCGCCAGCCCAAAGCAATTGAGTGATTTGCCGCCATTGGGTAAAGCGGGTCAGCTGGCTGACTTTATTGCCGTCAAACCACCAAATTTGCGGCAAACCGGAACGCTCAGATACTAACGCTGCCTGCGCAGCATTCCAGCTTAATAATTGATCCGTTTTGTTACTGCTCAGCCAGGGCGACGCGGACAGCAAAGTGGAACTACGTCCGGAACCATTGGCCTGCAGGGGCAGAAGGTCAGCCAGATCGTGCGGGATTTGCGTGGCCAATAATCGCTCGCCCACCCGGTGCTGATCGGTGTAAGCCCCACTGGCCAGCTGCAGGGCAATGAGCTGAGATTGCGCCGGCTCAAAAATAAATGACCCCGAAGGCCCTGATAGCAGCAGTTTCTTGTCATCCCATCCCGACATGGTATGAAAGGCATATGGGAAATCAGCCGCTTTGTGTAATGCGGCAGTAACCAGGTCGTAGCGGAACAAACTGGTATTAAAATCATCCTGTTGCAGTAACACCCAGACCTGGCGCTGACTTAACAGCGCTGCAACCGGGCGTTGATAGGACTCAGCAAAGCTTTGCTGCAATTCAGCTTTCTGGCCGTTAAAACGCCACAACTGTGTGGCCCCGGAACCTGGATGCTGGTCCAGCCACACCAGTTCTTTACCATCTGCGGCCAATCCCTGTGCGATAAGCTGCTGACATGGCAACCAGGAAGTAAGCTGCTGTTCCAGCTGATGCACCTCCATCCGGAAAATACTACAACGCTTGCCGTTAACCGCCTGAAACACAAAGTCATGACCCAGCCATTGCCCCGCACCTATGGCATCAAACTGCTGCAGCTGTAGTTGTTTACGATGACTGTTGAGGTGATGGGCAATCCAGCGCCAGCGCTGATTACTGGTCCGTTGCTGGTAATAAAGAGTTTGGCCATCAAGGCTCAATATCGGCCTTTGTTCCTGACCAGCCATCGCACTGACCGTGACTTGTTGGGTAAAAGCTGGCACAAAGCTGTTTTTACCGAAAAACAGCAGCAAACTAATCACTAAAGCCACCACGGCACAAAGAAAAAATGCTGACAGTAGTTTGAGCCGCCGCTGTTGTTCACGCCGGCTCTGCTGTTGTGTCTGAGGTTGCGCACGTGGGATAAGTTGTTCGGGTTCCGACTCATCTTTTGTCTGCAACACTGTCGGCTTGAGCTTAAGCGCAACTTTATCCGGTGCCGGTTTTGCCAGCACCTGAATAGGCGCAACCCAGCGATAACCGCGTTTAGGCAGTGTTTCGATATAAGAGGCGGGTTTAGTCGTGTCGTTTAATAATTTACGCAGGACTCCGATAGCGCGCATCAATGCGGCATCAGTACCTTCAGCATCACCCCAAATCGCATCCAGCAGGTCGGTCTTAGCATGGATCACGTCGGGTTTAGTTAAAAAGTGGTTCAGCAGTTTATGTAAGCGGGGTTCCAACACCAAAGGCGCCAGATCAGGCTGGTTTGGCGTATTGATATCTGCAGAGTCGGCAGGTGGTTCCAGCCGCCACAAAGTACCAGTTCCTGGACTGTACTTCCAGCTACCAAAACTTAAAGTGGTATCCGCCAACTGCATGCAACACCCCCGCCATCAGATAGCGGGGAGTATACATGAGTTCTTTAGAAAAACAGCGATAGCTGTTAGGGCGTTATTGGTAAAGCTTGCTGTTTACATTAACTTTTTTCAATAACGCAATAAGGCCAGTCGCCGCAAACAGGACTTTGTGGCTCAGGTGTTGGTTCAGAGGGTGAAGTATTTTCCACTGGTACTGGGGCAGGTTCAGGATCGCTGAACGCGAAGCTCGGTATAGAAACCGAACATACAAACACCGAGCACAGCATTGTTGAACGCAGCACATTTAAACTTTTCATAAAAATCCCTTCTCAGCTTGGTTGTGTGTTTAAAAACAGCTTTCGACTCTAAATACTTTGCTGACAAATTTTTTAAGGGATTTCTGATAAAAACTTGATAAAATTGCGTTTAAAACTTCAGCTCGGCGATATCTATATCGCCACGCTTACCGTCGTCCTGATAGATAAAATTTTCGTCCAAACTAACATCAAATCGTCGCCCCAAGTACTTTTGTTCAACACCTGTACTTTCAATTTGCAGAGTTTTGAGATTAAAACGGAAGATTTCTACTTTGTCGGGCCCGCTAGCGGTAGAGAAGTAGACCCCGTGCTCACGTAAAATAATTCTGGGTGAAAGGAACTCAAACTTAGGCATATTTAGCAGTTTAATCACATCTTGCGAATCCTTATAAATCAGCTCGATATGTGACTCCCCAGGTAAATGCCGCAACTGATAATCGCCACTTGGGCTCTCCTGAAAAAAATCCCATTGATCACTGAAAATGCTGGCAGTTTTTTCTGTAATTCTCTGTCGCATAATTTGCCACCGCCCATTGTGCGAAAGTTTAAAATAGATAGTCTGGCTATCAGCTCCCCAGGATGGCTCGCGGCTCTGTTGCTCCGGAGTAGTAATTGCGACAGGTTCTTTACCATCCTCAAGCAGCCAAATCATAGCGTTCACCAGCACCAGTAGCTTTTTTCCATCCGGAGAAAATTCAAGCACCTTAGGATACATCTGGCCGGTAAACGAACTAATCTGTTTTTGCCTGCCATCAGGATAATAAAGCCAGACCTGCTGGCCACCGGATCTGCTGGTCAGCACTGCTGCGGGCCCGTCAGGATTGGGATTCAGCTGTACGATCCCCTCAGAACGTTTAGCAAATTCAACTTCATCTGCGCTTTGTACTGGGTTTTCCAGTCGATTATTTACTTTGCGAATACTGCTTTGCCAGAACCGTCCGATACTTGCAAATATCCTATTATCTTTGCTTACTAAAACATCATGAGGAGAACTGTCGGTATTCGCGAATAATGTAGAGACTCCAGTGTGTAAATCGTACACAGATAACGAATTAGTCCCCGATGGATAAATAATTCCTTTGCCATCCACGGTCCAAGCGACATTTCCCGGGTAATTATGTTCTGGTTGAAATAACATTTTGCTAGACCTTGTTTCCATATCTAACAGCCAGATCTGTCCGGTACCACCCGCAACATCGCGAACGAATACAATCTTACTACCATCGGCGGAAAATCGAGCGGCAAAGTCACCCAAGCTGGTTTGCGGCGGTGTCGTGAGTTCTTCGGCCGGACCGCCAGCTATGGGCTGAAGCTGTAAAACTATACTTTCAGTTCTGGCCAACCAGTTGGGAAAGACTACATATTTACCATTAGGCGACCAGCTCATCCGGGCACCAACACTTTTCAGCCCACACTGTGTCAAAAGTTTATCTGATTCAACATCATAGGTTGCGGCATTCAAAGTCATAATGCGGATCTCGCAAAAATGCTCTCGAAGCAAATGTTGATATACAATCTGAGTCATATCAGGGGAAAAGATCGGGCCTCTTAAACCACCGGCATTCACTGTTTTTAGTAATTTTTTTTCCAATGTTTGTGTATTTTGCAGGATTAATGACGAGTTGCCTTCAAAATCCGGTGAATGGCCATACACCAGATAACTTCCATCTTTAGACACATCCGGATAAAGTTCCAAGCCGTCCATACTAGAGATAGGCTCAAATCGACCAAAGGGAACATGCTGTTCGAGCAAACTTTGTTGCCAATAGTGCCAACCGGTGATGGCCACCATACAGCTCACAAAGACTGCTGCGAGCAACCACCAATGCCGGTGCTGGTTTTGGCTTTGCTGTTGGGCGATGAGTTCGTTCTGAGAGGTTGTTTCATCTGCGTCAGCGCTATCAGCGACCAGAATCACTTCAGACACGGGTGCGATAAAGCGAAAGCCGCGTTTGGGGATAGTTTCAATGTAACGC
>CAMLNG010000140.1 GCA_946481195.1 uncultured Chromatiaceae bacterium | reverse complement strand
CCCGGGCCGCATCGAAACCATGTTTCAGGCCATGCAAAACATAGTGCCGTCACACATGGTGGATAAAAACCTGTTTGATTTCGCTGCAGTCAGTAAAGACCGCGCTGCCGAGTTTTCTGGCGATACTGCTTTTGACAAAGAATCTGTGCCGGCGAAACCGGTTGGGTTATTGGAAGAAGACGACGAAGAACAACAAAACGGTGTGGTCGTTCAGCGGTTGGAAATCAGCCTCTGATGCGATAAAGATGTAGCTGTGCGACAACCAAGTTGTCGCACAGCTACCTGTTCACAGAGACTGGAGCCAACCCCAAATCCCGAGCGAAAAATCGGCAAACAGGTCAATACCAAGCGCTGACTTGACTAAATACAGCACGAATAAACCGAGTAAGGTGCTGACTATTAACAACACACTGATCAGTACTGCTTTGACCAACATCCCTGCTTTATGCTGACGATATTGGCTGCGTTTATTGCGCCCTGCAACCAGCACATAATAATAACGCCAGCTGCCAACACCGAGTGTGCCACGCACATCCAGTTTATGTTTGCCCCACTGCCGCGCCCCTAACGCCACCCGTAAGTAACTCAGCTGCGCTTCAGTAAAACTTTGTTGCACCTCTGACGGCATCCGCTCCAGTAACTTCTGCACGGCCGGGTCCTGGCGGATATCGTCAGTCGGTGCCGCCGTTGAGACATCCGTCATTTTGCTCAGCCTTGCTGCAGCAGTGCAGACAATTCCGCGGTCTTCGCCTGCATTAATGCGACATCTCCCCGGCTTTCTACATTAAGCCGCACCAGCGGTTCTGTATTTGAACTGCGCAGGTTAAAGCGCCAGTCGGCAAACTCGAGGCTGATGCCATCTGTGGTATCCAGCTTGTCAGCCAACGGCTGATACAGTGCCAGAATTTGCGCCAGCTTAGCTTTGGGATCTGCAATAGTGAAGTTAATCTCACCGCTGGAAGGAAAAGCGGCAATACGCTCTGCAACTAAAGCCGACAACGGCTGTTGCTTCACGCACATCAGTTCGGCTACCAGCAACCAGGGGATCATACCACTGTCGCAGTAGGCGAAATCGCGGAAATAATGGTGCGCACTCATTTCGCCGCCATAGACCGCATCTTCCAACCGCATCCGCTCTTTGATAAAGGCATGGCCGGTCTTCGATTGAATAGCCTCACCGCCAGCATTGCTGACCAAATCGATAGTGTTCCAGGTCAGGCGTGGGTCATGGATAATACGCGCGCCCTGATGCTGCTGTAAAAAGGCTTCGGCCAGCAGACCAACAATGTAATAGCCTTCAATAAACTGGCCCTGCTCATCAAACAGGAAACAACGGTCAAAATCACCATCCCAGGCCACACCAAAATCAGCCTGATGCGCCAGCACCGCCTTAGAGGTGTCCGCGCGGTTTTCCGGTAATAACGGGTTAGGAATGCCGTTCGGGAATGTGGCGTCCGGCTCGTGATGCACCTTGACAAACTCAAGGGGTAAGCCAAGGTCAGCACAACGCGCTTCCAGCGCATCAATGACGTGACCCGCCGCGCCGTTGCCGGAGTTCACCACAATTTTCATCGGGCGGAACAAGGCCGGGCGAATATAACCCAGCAAGTGAGTGACAAAATCAGCCAGCACCGATTGCTGCCGGTACTCACCACGCTGGGCGACCGTAACAAAATCACCCTGTTCAGCAATGGCTTTAATATCATGCAAACCACTATCACCACTAATCGGCTTCGCACCTTTTTGCACCAGCTTCATGCCGTTGTAGTCCAGTGGGTTATGGCTGGCGGTGACTTCAATACCACCACAGACACCTAAGTGAAAAGTGGCAAAATACACTTCTTCAGTACCAGTCATTCCTATGTCTATCACGTTAACGCCGGCATCCATCAGACCATTAGCCAGCGCTAATTTCAGACTCTCGGATGTTGCCCGCACATCGCCGCCAACCACCACAGTTTTTGCTTGCTGATGCTGACCAAAAGCGCGGCCAATGCGATAGGCCACATCATCGTCCAGCTCGTCGCCTAAACGACCGCGAATGTCATAAGCTTTGACGCAACTAATTTTCCGGTACATCTCAGGCCCGCCCATATCTGTCTTCAAACCGCACTATGTCATCTTCACCGAGATAAGAACCGGACTGTACTTCAATCAGTTCCAGTGGCACTTTGCCGGGGTTTTCCAGCGCATGCACTGCGGTGATTGGGATATACACTGATTGGTTTTCCGTCAGATACTGATCAACGCCGTCAATAGTCACTTTGGCTGTGCCGGACACTACAATCCAGTGCTCGGCGCGATGGTGGTGCATCTGCACCGACAACTTCGCGCCTGGTTTGACCGTAATACGTTTGACCTGGAAACGCTCGCCGTTATCAACGGAATCGTATTTGCCCCAGGGCCGGTAAACTTCGCGGTGGAAGGTCACCTCCGGCCGTTGTTTGGCTTTGAGCTGCGCAACGATATGTTTAACATCCTGCGCCTGGTCTTTGTGCGCCACCAGCACCGCATCTTTAGTGCTGATCACGACTAAATCCTGCACGCCGACTGTGGCAACCAGCTGTTGCTCACTGCGGACATAACAGTTCTGACTATTTTGCGACCAGACATCCCCCTGATGGCAGTTGCCCTGCTCATCTTTGCCACTGACCTGCCAGAGCGCGGCAAAGCCGCCTACATCGTTCCAGCCGGCCGCTAATGGCACTACCACCACACTTTGTGGCTCATCCCGGCTTAAGGGCTCCATAATGGCGTAATCAATTGAATTATCCGGGCAGGCCTCAAAAGCGGTTTTTTTCACCCGGACAAAATCTAAATCCGGGCTTAATTCCGCCATTGCAGCCTGACAGGCGGCCAGCATGGCTGGTTGATACTGACCGAGTAAAGCCAAATAGCGGTCAGCACGGAACATAAACATGCCGCTGTTCCAGTAATATTCGCCACTGGCCAGATACTGCTCAGCGGTCGGCAGATTGGGTTTTTCGACAAAAGCATCCACCTGGTAGGCGCTGCCTGTGCTGACGCCACGGCGGATATAGCCATAACCGGTTTCCGGCGCTGTCGGCACTATGCCAAAGGTCACCAGTTTACCGCTGGCTGCCAGCGGTTCTGCCTGCTGTACCGCAGCGCGAAATGCGGCCTCATCCTCAATCACATGGTCTGCAGCCAGCACCAGTAGCAATGCATCCGGATCTGTTGCCGTGGCCTGTAACGCGGCCAGTGCAATGGCCGGCGCAGTATTGCGGCCAACCGGCTCCAACAATATCGACGCGCCACTGATGCCTAATTGCCGCACCTGCTCGGCAGCGATAAACCGATGATCTTCATTGCAAATCAGCAATGGTGCCTGATGCGCCAAGCCTTTTAGCCGCAGCAAAGTCTGCTGCAGCATTGTGGTGGCGCCGGTCAGAGCCAGGAATTGTTTTGGGTAATTGCCGCGGGAAAGTGGCCACAAACGCGTCCCTGAACCACCAGCCATAATGACGGGAATAAACATGGTAATGTCCTGTATATACGAATGTTTTGTCGAGTCTGTCGAAAGCGCTGCGGCCTGTCAAACTCTGTTACTGAGCTAAGCATACTGCCTTTATTCAGCCGGACACAAACGCGGGCTGATTTCGGGCCAAACCGGCTTATCTGCAAGTTTCTTACGCAGATAAATACACTGCTGTCGTTGCTGTTGATAACGCTGGATAATTTTAATAGTGTCCGCCTGCAGCGGACCGCCCATCGCATTGGCAACACGTTGAAACACAGTGGCTTTTTGCGCCACTGTTAACTCAGGCCAATTGGCAAATGCCACTTGCAGAATTTTTTTGTGCACATCGGGCAGATAAGGGCCATAACGCTCGGCTAATGCAAACTGCTGCCAGGCATCGCTCAGACGCTGTTGCACAGTTGCCAGAAAATAGCCGTAATCTGCATAAGCGACAGGCCAATGCGGCCGCAGTGCGATAGCGTGCTGATAGATTTTTTCATTGTGGCTGATAGCCGCAGTAGTCAGCACGCCGCCGTACCAGGCCCACTCGGCAATCTTGGCCGCGACCAGCTGATAATGCGGGTTTTCTGGTTGCCAATGCAGCGCAGCAGCAATCTGTTGCTGCGCATCGTTCAGTGCGGTTTCTGCCGGCTTGTCCGGACTCTGCTGCCATTGTTCCAGCGCGTAAGAAGCCGGGAAATAATACAAACTGGCGATCGCGGCCTTGCATACTGGCCATAACGCGGTAACAAGTGCCGCCATTAACACCAGGATAGCGCTACGCCGGCGCAATACAGCTGTCATAGCATGACTCCGGCGAGGTTAGCAGTAGCGCCGTCGGCGCTGGCAAAATTAACATCCTGCACTAACGCCTGCGGATGATATAAAGCCAAATCCAGCGCATAACGTTCATCCACCAGTGCCGTCAGGCGTTGCACTGCGGCACTTAATTTCGGCGGACGACGTTCCAGATTGTGACAGTCACTGGCGACGACATGATAAAGGCGCTGCGCCACCATATACTCAGCACACTGCTGGTGTCGCGCCCCTAAATCACCGATTAAAGAACTGCCTGTAAGCTGAAACAAACACCCCGCCCGCAGCAGCGGCGCCAAACAGTGAAAATTCGCCTGCACATCTCTGTTGCGCTCCGGATGTGCAATCATTGCAATCACATCGTGTCTGGCCAGCCATTTCAACAGTTTGTCTGTACCTGCCGGGACATGGCTGTGTGGTAACTCCAGCAGCAACACTTTTTGCCCCTGCCAGCTGCCAAGAAACGGCAACAAGCCCATTTCCAGCGCCGGCATCAGCTGGTCGGTTAAACGAACTTCAGCGGCAGCGGCCAGCCGGATGGGCAGTTGATGGACATTGATCAGTTGCCGCACATCGAGCAGTGCCTGCTGGATAGTGGCAGGTTTATTGTCAAAATAACCGGGGTTAATGTGTGGTGTCGCCACCATGTGTGTGATGCCGTCAGTAACTGCCAGCCGCAGTAATGCCAGCGTTTCTTCGGCAGTCGCAGCACCGTCATCCAAACCGGGCAATATATGACAATGCAGGTCTATCATTCCTTGTCCGTATGCTCTGCATAGTAGCGGTAATAACCAAAACTGCCGTAATAACGCTCAGCAAGTTTCAGATCAAGGTCGTTTAACACTACACCCACCACTCTGGCGTGCGCATTTACCAATTTGGCTAACGACAACTGGATAAGGCCAGAACGGGTTTGGTCAGCCCGTACCACCATGACTGCAGCATCCGTATGTGTCGATACCACAAGTGCATCACTGACCGCCTGCACCGGCGGTGTATCGATAATTATTTTCTGATACCGGCCACGCAGCTGTGTTAATAAATCCGCCAGCGCCTGGCCGGATAACAACTCCAGCGGGTTCAGCGGAATGGACCCGGCCGGCAGAATATCAATGCCAGACTGTTCATCAGTGATAATACAATCGTCCAGTGTCTCTGTACCGGTCAGATAATTGGCAAGGCCAGGTTGAAAGGCCGGCAGACCAAAACGCTTGGCTATCGTTGGTTTGCGCATATCAGCATCAATCAGTAACACCGATTCCAGCTGCTTAAAAGCAAAAGCAATATTGCTGGCAACAGTCGACTTTCCTTCTTCCGGAATAGACGATGTAACCATCAGTACTTGTAATGGCCGGTCCAGTCCCAACAGTGAAAGACTGGTGCGGACCGAGCGCACAGACTCAGAAAATTGCCGCGCATCGCTGTCAAAAAAGGTCCGGTTTTTCTCAGTCAGCGCTTTTTTGCCGACAACTTTGGGGACAATGCCCAAAGCACGCTGCTGCAACACAGTTTCCACTTCACGGGTGGTTTTTATGGTGTCGTTCAGCGACTCCATGACAAATGCAACAATGATCCCAAAGCCAACCGCGGCGACAAATGCCAGCACCACAATCAGTTTTTTGTTCGGTTTAATCGGGTCTACCGGAGCCACCGCAGTATCGGTAAAACGCGCCACAGCAGAATTGAAATTCCCGGTAACTTCAGTTTCCTTTTGCCGTGCCATAAAAGTATCAAACAACTGGCGGTTGGTCTCCACTTCACGTGACAAGCGCTGATACTCCGCCTCTTTACCGCTCAAATCCTGATATTGACCTTTGGAACGTTGCATTTCGGCTTCCAGCGCCGCCAGATTCTGACTGACGGTATTCGCCTCTTCTGAGATCCCGTTTATCAGCTTTTGAATTTGTTCATGCAGATTTTGTTGCACAGTACTGAGTTCAGAACGTGCTGAAAGCAGTTTTGGATGTTTTGGCCCATATACTTTACTGAGTTCAGAGACCTTACGTTCAGCGGAAATCACCGCGGCTTTCACCTGTTGCACGCCTGGATGAGCAGTGATTTCCGGCAAAGATTCGAGCCGGCTCATATCATTCACGCCAAACTGACGCACAGCCCGGACAAAACCGTCAATTTGCGCTTTTTTACTGCGCATCGCCGTCACTTCCTGCCCGAGCCGCTCCAGCTCCTGACTACCCAGACTACGCACACCGGCAACGTCAATCAGCCCTTCACGCAGTCGGAATTCCTGTAAGGCTTGTTCTGACGCATCCAGTTGCAAGCGCAACTCGCCAAGACGCCCGCCTAACCAGTCATTGGCTTTTTGCGTGATGCCCATTTTGGCAGCCAGCTGACTGTCGATATACGCCTCACCAATCGCATTGGCAACATCAGCGGCTAATTGCGGATCATGGGCCTCAAACACGATATTGACCAGCTGGGTTTTACGCACCGGTTCAATAGACAGACGCTCGACAAATGCCGAAACCAGCCGCTCCCGGTCACGCTGTTGCTGCTGTGCCGGTGAAACCTGCTCGCGATTATTGGCTAAAAATGGCAGTAGTTGCTGGATACTGTCGCGCAGGCCCGGCTGCGCGATAAATTCGGCCTGTGTCGCCAGTTGCAGCTTATCTATCACCGTTTCGGCGATACTACGGGATTTAAGGATCTCAAACTGGGTCAGGTAATATTCCTGCTGGCCGGAATTGATGCCATAAACTTCTTCAATTTTGACTGCTTTGGCCTGTTGCGCCTCAATCAACAGCGTGGCTTTGGCGCTGAACACAGGTTTGATGTTTAACACAACAAATACCGTCAGCGCAGCGATCAGCACTGCCAGCGCTAAAATGCGCCATTTCGCCCGGTTGATTACGTTAAAGTAATTTCGTAAATCAATCACTTCCTCAGCAGAAGTCTGATTCTGTTCTAACATCGCCGTCATCAGAAAAATCTCTGTTCAATAGTGACTGTGTCGCCTGCGCGAATTTTACTGTTTAAATCAGCACTGAGTTTGTTGGCTTTGTCACCTTCCCGCGCCACGAAAATTTTCTCTTTAGACGCCCGTTCGGTCAGACCACCAGCCAGCGCTACAGCCTGATCTACGGTCATTCCCGGTTGATAAGGATAACCGCCCGGTTTTTTCACTTCACCGTGGATATAAAAAGGCCGGTATTGCACCATGCCAACAAATACGTTCGGCTCGACAAAATAGTCGCCTTTGAGCCCATTATAGATGCGCTGTTCGACCTGTTTTAACGTCATGCCTGTGACTTTTACTGTGCCGAGAAACGGGTAATTTAACGTGCCACTGTCGGTCAGCTGCACATCTAAATCCAGTTCGGGCTCACCAAAGACTTTAATCCGGATAGCGTCACCAGGCCCCAGCACATAATTGTCAGTGCTTTGTGCCGCTGCCGTTTCCGTCTGCTGCGCCAGCGCAGGCAAACTAAACAACAAGACCCACAGCAGGCACAGAGTTTTTTTCAACATAGTTACCCTTACAACGTCATCTGTACATTCAGGCCAAACACAGTACGGTCGTATTCAATCACACCTAAGGTCGAAGTGCGGTCTTCCAGATTGACAAAACCTTTTACTGTCAGCCAACGCAGCACTTTGGATTCAAGCTCAGCCGTCAGTATCTTACGCGTATCCTCCCGCCCAAGCGCCGAGCCGAGCCGCACCACACGGTTATACTCATCAGTTTGATATTCATAGGCCAATTTGGACGACCAGGTCTCCGACCATTGGTGATTCCAGCCCACAGCATAAGTGGTTTCCAGAATGTAATCCGAATTGATATTCAGTGCATCAACATCCTTTGCCCTGCGCCCGGTAGAAACGTCAAAACCGGAGTAAGTCAGGGGCAGCCACTGCACTATCGCTTCCCAGGAGAAACCATTAAATTTTTCCCGGGCCGCGAGATCAAAATCCTTATTCTGATACCCGAGCTTCAGAATACCGGTGGTCAGCGCACTGATATCCCATTCAGCACCAAGCCGGTAATTGGTATCGGTATTGTTACGCGAGCCCGACAAATCCTCAGTTTTAAAATTGATATCTGCAGTCGACAACTCTGCCACTAATTTAAAAGCGCCGGCAGTCTGATAGACAAAGCCACCGCCAATCTCGCGCAGGTCAAAGTCACGGTACTGCGTCAATTCGCGGAAATTGTCATAGTCTTTATTATAAAAACGGCTATTAGCGCGCAGTTTACCGGTAGAACCCGGACTGCCATATTCATACTCAGCTGTCAGATTT
>CAMLNG010000139.1 GCA_946481195.1 uncultured Chromatiaceae bacterium | reverse complement strand
TCATAACTTAAACCACCGGCCGGATTGGCACTGAAAGCACTGCGGCCGTTGACTTCAGAGCGCACCCGGTCCAAACCCCGGACTAATACCCCGGTGCCTTCGTCGGCATAATGTTTCGGATCATCTGACGAGGCAAAACGCTCAATGGTCACGCCAGGTACACGCTGCAGCGCTTCAGTGACCGATTTATCCGGCAATGCACCAATATCAGTGGCCGTGATCACATCTTTAACCGTATCGGCAAAGCGTTTTAAGTCCTGCGCTGACATGATACTGCCGCGAATGCCTTTAATCTCGATCACTTCGACTGTTTCTGCTTTGGCTTTCTCTTTGCCTGTGACAGCGCTGTCATTTTTTGCCAAATCTTGCGCTTGTAATGCAAAAGGACTCAGCCCCAATAAAGCGGCGGAGATGGCCAGGCTTAGTCTGGCCCTCGATATTCTGTACTGCTGGTGGTGACTGTTGTGTAAATGCGGCATAGTCAAAATCTCATTTGTGCTTGTTTTAATTTATCTGATCCGGACGCCGCGTTACTGCTTTGAGCACATCCAGATCGTTCCTGTGTTCCCCGTACAAAGCCTTTCGCATGCGCAACATGCCAAGCCATGTTGTTACTTTTTACCACAAAAAAATCAAATTGCACATTTTTTAACAGATAAACTTGACATTTTAGTTCATTTACCCACCATGGGAACTTTTAGACATTGCTACAGCATGTTAGTTAGTAACATGCAGCGTGAATAACTTTCAGATCCGAAGGGGTAAAGTACCGGTCAGGCAATAGACGGTGTAAATGCAAAGGGCTTAACTGCAAGAAGGAAAAACTGCTGAGGCCCTCAGCAGTTTTTACCGGAAAAGTCAGTACAGTGTCAGTTAAATTGCCACTGAATGTTAACGCCACTATAACTGCTGTAAGCCCGCACTCCGACTATCCAATTTCCGGCGGCCGGATTGGAGATAACACAACTTTCATTGTTGCCGGTTTTGTAAGGCCGGCACTGATAGGTGCTGGTGGTCGGATTGCTGCCCAAACGCAGGTACAGATCCGCGTCGCCGGTGCCCCCGCTCATTGTGACATTCAGCTGAGTTTTGCCTGCAGGCACCACAATGGTCTTAAATACCCAGTTACTGCTAGTTGCTGCCAGATTGGTAAAACTGCCACTGGTCCCGTCTGGTGTTGTTGTCACTGCGTTGCCAAGTTCCAGCACAAAAGACAAACCTAAGCGGGCGAATTTCAGTGCATGTAAAGCGGCTGGGTCCGAATTGGCCAGCGTGTCATTGCTGGTATGGATTTTTTTGTTGCTGCCGGCAAACCGCGCCTCAAACGGCATCGAAGCAGCAAAACCCGCGTTGTGCCACGAGGCGTGATCAGAACAGCCATAGCCACAGACATCAGTACTATGACGCAAAGCCGGCTGATAGGTGCTGATTAATTTTTGCAGATAAGCGTTCAGATTGGCGTTGGTATAATCGGTCATCAGCACTATGTCTTCGACTGAGCCTTTAAAGTTGGTCATATCCAGCTGCATCGCCGCGATAATGTTCTGCGCTGAACTGGCCGCTGCAGTAGCGATGTCTTTACTGCCACGCAACCCGACTTCTTCCGCAGCATAACCATAAAACCGGATGGTGCGTTTGGGTCTTATGCCTGCACTGCTGATCACGCGGATAATTTCACTGAGTGTGGCAATCCCGGACGCATCATCATCCGCCCCGGGAGCACGGGTCGTTTCGCTGGTGCCACCACTGTTGATGGAATCGAGGTGACCGCCCAGCACCACAATTTCATCCGGTTTTTCACTGCCGGTGATCTCCAGCAACACCGAACGTTGGGGATAACCGCTATGACTAATACGGCTGACTTTGATCCAGCTGTGGTTATTACTCAGATTTTGCCACTGTGTGGCAATCCAGTCCGCGGCCTGCACCCCGGCATTTGTGGTGTAATAACGATTGGTGAATTGACTTAAGTCACTGATGAATTGCGCAATGTTCGCCTGATTTAACTGGGGTAACTGGCTATTCACCAAAGTCCCCTGCGTCAGCGGTGGCGCGGTGAAACTGGCAGCCAGCAGTGGTTGTGTCAGCGCCTGTATGGCCTGCTCCAGGCTGTCATACGCAATATATCCGCCACAACGATGTTGCTGCTGATGGATATAAGCCGATACCGCAGCTAAATCGGTACTATCAACCTGCACCAGCACCGGCTGCTGATGACCACTCTGCAAGACCATTTCACCGAAAGTGACAGGCTGGCGTTGCAACACAGCCACGTCAGGCAGCGCCTGCAGCACATTGGGCTCTATGCTGATCCATACGGGGTCAGCCTGCACGGCAAGACAAAAAAGCGCGCTGGTCAGCGCGCCGCATAAGGGTATTTTTTTCATGTCATGTTCCTGATTTTATTATTTATACCTATGGTTGTTGCTGCTGCCACGCAGCTGCGCAACAACCATGGCCGGCCCGAACAGATCTGCCGGATATCAGCGTGACATTTTTGTGATATTTGCCTGACAAGTGCGTAGTAAAATACAGCGGAAAAAGCCGACACAGCTTCCAAGTGAAAACAGCAGAGTCTGGACAGGCGAAAAGTTGCTGCTGTATTTTCGCCGAATCATTTTTCCCTGGGGATAAAAAAACCGGCGCCAGGCCGGTTTTCATGAACTTTGTAAGTGGAGCAATCAGCCTCGGATCAGCTGCTGACGCTGAAACTCGCGGATCTTCTCGACGTAGTGCCGGGTCGTTTGCACTGTCAGCACGCTGCGGGTGTTATCCAGCACCTGACCACCAAACTCGTCGGCCAGTTTGCGTGCGGCGCTGTGCATCAGATTAAAGTTCTGCAGTGCTTCACCAGGTCCCGGCAGCGTCATAAACAGGCTCAGACCGCGGGTCTGTAATCTGTCCATTTCTTCCAAATCAAAAGTGCCCGGATTAAACATATTGGCGAGGCTAAACAACACACCACCTGAGCCGGCATTATCCAGATGACGGTGGAAAATATTCATTTCGCCGTATTTAAAACCAAGCGTCAGAAGGCTGGGTAACAACATAGCGCCGTTAATGTCCTGCCCTTCCGGCACCAGCACGTACAGGATCAGCACTTCACTTGGACCTTCATCCGCCGCTGTTTCAGTGACCGGCTCCGCATCGTCGGCAGCACTGAAAGACAGTGAAGGTTCATCGTGCACCGGTTGCACTTTTTCGCGCTCTTCACGGAATTTTTTCGCCGGCTCCCGCAGACGGTCGCTGCGCGGGGCTACTGTTGGTGTTGGCTTTGGTTGCGGTTTTTCACCCGGCGCCAGTTTCCGCTTTTTACCGACACCGTATTCGTCAAAACCTTCACCACTTTCACCCGAGGTTTTCTCCTCCGGCATATAGCGGCTCTGTGCCTGTTGCGACGCTTTGCGCGCTGACCACCAGCCATGCAACGCCAAACCAGCCATTGCCAGAACACCTAATACAATTAACGCATAACGAAATTCTTCAGCCATTGTTTTTTGAACCTTTTAGTTATCAGGCTTGTGCCATTTTGACGGCATCTTCCACATCTACTGCAACCACTCGTGACACGCCGGGTTCCTGCATCGTCACCCCCATCAACTGAGCGGCCATCTCCATCGCAATTTTGTTGTGACTGATATAAATAAACTGCACGCTTTCTGACATCTCCCGGACTAAGTTACAGAAACGCCCGACATTGGCGTCGTCCAGCGGAGCATCGACTTCATCCAGCATACAAAATGGTGCCGGGTTGAGCCGGAAAATAGAAAACACCAATGATAAAGCGGTAAGCGCTTTTTCTCCACCGGATAATAAATGAATAGTACTGTTTTTTTTACCAGGGGGTCGCGCCATGATACTAACCCCGGTCTCTAATAAATCGTCGTCGGTCAGGTCTAAATAAGCACTGCCACCACCAAAAACTTTCGGGAACAAGGTTTGTAAACCCTCATTCACGGTATCAAAAGTGGCTTTGAATTTCTGCCGGGTTTCGCGATCGATTTTTTTAATCGCAGTTTCCAGCGTTTCCAAAGCTGCTGTTAAATCATCGTGTTGTAAATCAAGATATTTTTTCCGCTCATCCTGCTGATTAAATTCATCGATAGCGGCAAGGTTAATAGGCCCCAGCCGGCTTAAGGCTTCAGTAGTTTTTTCCAGATTGTTTTGCCAAACCTGCTCCTGTGCATCAGCCGGCAAGCTTGGCAGTAAATCTTTTAACGCAACCTGCTGCTCGGCTAATAAATCCAGCATGTTGTTGGCTCTAACCCGAAACCCCTCCGCATCGAGGCGCAGATGTTCCATCTGTTTTTGCCGTGCGGCCAGCTGTTGCTGCGCGCCATGCTGGCCCTGCTCGGTCTGACGGATTTGTTCGTCGATGTGCTGTAACTGCTGTTCAAGCTGCAATTTTGTCGCCGCAGCTTCATCGCGGCTTAAAATCAGTGCCTGCAGTTCTTCCTGCGCAGCAATGTCGGGTTCATCCAACAATTCCAGTTGGTCGGTCAACAGGCTCAGACGTTCGCGCAGTTTCTGCTGCTGACTGCTGCTGCGGGCCAGATGCAGCCGGACAGCTTCTAACTGCCGCTCCAGACTAACCTGCTGCAGCCGCTGCTGGTTCAGTTGCTGGTTCAGCTGCTGTTCCTGTTCACGCCGCTGACGCAGCTGCAACTGAAACTGTTCCTGCTGCTGTTGCAGCTGCAGCTGTGTGTCCTGCTGTGCGGCGGCTTCGTCTTCTAATAATGATAGCTGCGCCTGTTGCTGGGCCTGTTGTTGCAGCCACTGAGAGATGTCTTGTTGCAACTGCTGACGCTGCGCCGACAGCTCGCGCTGCTGCTGTTGTTGCTGCTCCAGCCGAAATTGGGTTTGTTGCAGTTGATTCAGGCTTTGTTGTAACTGCTGCTGTATTTCAGCAGACGTCTGCCGGGCAGTGCCGAGCAGTAAAGTGCCGCTGGTAAGCTCTGCTTCAAGCGCGTCGATTTCGGCCGCACGCTGTTGCTGTTGGTCCTGCAGTTGCTGCTGTGCTTTGGCAAGGGTGTCTAGCTGCTGCTGCAACTGCAGCGGATTTTGCCGCGCTTGCTGGTCCGGTACTATGAGCCAGTTCGGCCCAAGCCAGAGCCCTTGCGGGGTTATTAACGACTGACCGGCGCTCAGTGTTGGTTGCAGCCTCAATGCTGTTGTGTAATCAGCGACACAAAAAATTTGCCAGAACTGCGCCGGAATGGTTTTACGCCCTTGCGCATCCGGTGCCACCTGGTCAGCCAGACTCTGTGTCCCAGCCGGTAATTCGGCGCTGCCGGCCACAGGCGGCGTCAAAGTGCTTCGCAATAAATGATGCTCAGGAGCGGTTGCCGGAAAACTGCCAGTAGCCTCGCTGAAATTTAGCGCCTGCAGCGCCACTGCAACCGCAATATCCCAGCCAGCGCTGATAGTTAACACCGGTAGCAAGGGTTGCTCCGCCTGCAGCCGCGCCAGTTGCTGCGTCAGCGCTGCGGTCTGCTGTGTTAGCGCATTGAGCTCAAGTTCGGCGGTTTTGCACGCCAGCTGCGCCTGCTGCAGTGCTGTCTGAATGCTCGTCAGTTGTTGCTCTTGTCGCGTAACTGCAGAATTAGCGGTCTCTGCTTCCCTTTGCAATTGTTGCTGCTGTTGTTGCAAGCTGGCTAATTCATTCTGCAATTGCTGTGGCGTTAAGACCTGCAGCTGCTGTTGCAACCGCTCGTCCTGCTGCTCTGCCCTATCCATCTGCGTTTGCAAATGCTCGGTCGATAGACGTAGCTGTTGTTGCCGCTGCGCCAGGGCAAACAGCTGTTGCTGCATCTGCTGATAAGCCTGTTGGCTGTCAAGGCCTTGCTGCTGCGCCTGCTCATACAACTGCTGTAATTCCTCATGCTGCTGCTCGAGCAATTCCAGCACCGGCGCACCTTCCAGCAGCGTGCCCTCGAGTTCAGCCAGTTGCAGCTCTTCCGCCGCCTGCAAATCCAGCGCCTGCTCGATGTCATTTTGCAGCTGGCGTTTTTCATCATGAATTTGCTGGCGACGGCTGCGCTGATGCAATTGTTGCTGTTCCAGCGCAGTGATTTGACTACCAAGCTGATAATACTGCTGTTGGCACTGCGCCAGATTGTCGCGTTGGCTTTGTTGCTGCTGCTTCAGGGTTTCCAGTGCGCGGAATGCGCCTGAACCTTCAGCCATAAACTGCTGATATTCGGTTTCAAGCGCAGCTAACGCCTGTTCAGCCTGCTGCAGCTGTTCGCTAAAAAAGTACCAACGCAGTGTGGTCAGTTCTGCTTTTAACCGGCGTTCTGTGGCTTTTAATTCTTTGTAACGCTCGGCGGTTGCCGCTTGACGGCGCAACTTGTCGAGGTTTTTGCCGAGTTCCTCGCGCACGTCACTGAGGCGGTCCAGATTATCGCGGGTATGGCTGATGCGGGTTTCGGTTTCGCGGCGGCGCTCTTTATACTTCGAAATGCCGGCCGCTTCTTCGATAAAGACTCTTAGATCCTGCGGCCGGGATTCAATCAGTTTGGAGATCATGCCCTGTTCGATAATGGCATAGCTACGTGGCCCGAGGCCAGTGCCCAAAAAGATGTCCGTGATATCACGGCGGCGACATTTGCTGCCATTGAGGAAATACAGTGACTGCGCATCACGGGTGACCAAGCGTTTGACGGAGATCTCACTGCGATCGGCCAGGCTGCCTTGTACCCGGCCTTCAGTATTCTCAAACACCAGTTCGACAGAGGCTTGAGATACCGGTTTACGCTGTGCCGAGCCGTTAAAAATCACGTCGGTCATCGCATCGCCGCGCAGGTTTTTCGCGCTGCTCTCCCCCAGCACCCAGCGCACTGCATCAATAACGTTAGATTTGCCGCAGCCGTTTGGCCCCACCACACAGGTCATTGCCGTTGGAAACGGCACCAGGGTCGGGTCAACAAAAGACTTAAAACCGGCAAGTTTGATCTGTTTAAGGCGCATGCCAGATGAGTGAAAACCGCTCTGAAGGTTCACAGACTGTAACAAAATGAGGTATGGCTGTCACGGCAAAACTATTGCAGATCAAGCCATTGCCAAATAAGCTCTGGCCTGACAGGCATCAAACAGGAATCTCTTTATGCATTATTTTTTCCAGGGCCTCAGTTTGCTCAGTACCAAAGGCCTGCGCCGTTATGTACTGATCCCGCTCAGCATCAATCTTATTCTGTTTGCCGGCGCATTTTTTTATCTGATCCAGCAAGTACAGGGCTGGGTCAATCAGCTGATGGGCTGGGTGCCGGACTGGCTCAGCTTCCTCGAATATCTGCTGTGGCCAGTACTAGTGCTGAGTGTGGTGTTGTCGCTGGCTTTTGCTTTTACCATGATGGCGAATTTTATCGCCGCACCTTTTAATGCGTTGCTCAGTGAAAAAGTTGAACTGCACCTGACCGGACAGGCGCTGCCTGAGCAAGGTTTTGCTGCATTTATCAAAGATGTGCCGCGCATGCTCGGCCGGGAATGGACCAAGTTTGTCTATTGTCTGCCACGCGCTCTGGTGTTTTTACTGGCATTTTTCTTGTTGCCGCTGATTGGCCAATTAGTCTGGTTTTTATTTACCAGCTGGATGATGGCCATTCAGTACTGCGACTATCCGTATGACAATCACAAAGTGCCGTTTCATACCATGCGCCAGCAACTGCGCGGCGATTTGACCGGCAGTTACAGCTTCGGTATGACAGTCGCCATCGGCAGTATGGTGCCGTTTTTAAACTTACTGGTGATGCCTATTGCAGTCTGCGGCGCCACGGCTATGTGGGTCGACCGCTATAAAACGGCGCATTACGCCACTCGTTAAGTTAAGCCCGCGATTTAACTATCAAAGCCCGCAGATGCGGGCTTTTTGTTTTCTGGCCTTCACTTTGGCAATGCCTGCTTTCTGCAAGCGGCCTGTTTACGCTATAATGCGCGGCCATTTTTTAGGATGCCATTATGACCCGACTGTTATCTGCCATGACCGACACCCCACTCGCTGCTGAGTTATTACGCGCCGGTGAGCTGGTCGCAGTGCCGACAGAAACAGTTTATGGCCTGGCGGCAGATGCCAGCAATCCGGCTGCTGTTGCCAAGATCTTTGCCGCCAAAGGCCGCCCGGCCAATCATCCGCTGATTGTGCATATCGGCGATATCGCCAAACTCAGCGACTGGGCACGGGATATTCCGCCACAGGCGCTACTACTGGCCAAAGCCTTCTGGCCAGGCCCGCTGACACTGTTATTGCACAAAGCCGATGCGGTGAGCCCGGTCGTCACCGGCGGAAAAGAAAGCATCGGCATCCGCATGCCAGCCCATCCGGTGTTATTGACCCTGCTGCAACAAACCGGCCTCGCAGTTGCCGCACCTTCGGCTAATCCGTATAAAAAATTAAGCCCGACCAGCGCCGCCCAGGTGATGGCCGGCTTAAACGGCCGCATCGCTGCTGTATTGGATGGCGGTGATTGCAGCGTAGGCCTTGAATCCACCATCCTGGATTTAACTTCGGACACGCCACAAGTATTACGCGCCGGCCCGATTAGTGCGCTGGAACTCGAAGCTGTACTT